>JANMVK010000341.1:0-1625 GCA_031392725.1 Pseudobdellovibrionaceae bacterium | reverse complement strand
CGCCGACTTCACTGCCGTTGAGCAGGGAGGTAACACTGGCTTGCGTGACCACGCCTCCGGTGGAGATGAAGTCCATGGGCAATTTGCCCTGAAGGGTCTCTGCCACCAAGGCGCCGGGCACGCTGGTTATAACCAGGTTGTTCGGTCCCAAGTATTCGTAAGCACCTAAGCGCACCGGACCATAGGCCGCGGCATTAGCGGGTTGCACATAAATTTTTACTTCACGCGGGGTTCCGCCGGTGGCAACGCCCGGGCAGGTCGTGGCGTCTGTGAGGTCGGTGGAATCGCGGCCCCCTAAGGTTCCCGAATTAAACACGTTGACCAGGTTGACGGCGGCCCACGATGGCGGCACCGTGCCACTGCCCAACTTCAGCGAGAATACACCGTCGAGAGAATTATCCGCCGCATCGACGTCGATGCCGAGGTGTTCTTCCCGATAGATCACGCACGTGAGAGCACCTTGAATAACAACTTCCATCATGACATCGACATTGCCCGTGTAAGGCGTGGTGCCGTTGCTTTGGAACAGGCGGCCTTCGATGGTGAAATTTTTTGGTAGGAGTTGTGCGTGAGCGCCGGGTAAGCCCGCGAAAATAATCAGCCACATCAAGATGCTAAGGGGCTTGCCTTTACGTTCCACTATCTTATATATCGGCCAATGCGATACGTGACTGAAGTCTGTGTGTCACTTTTAGGCGGGTCAGTTTCAAGTTAATACGCGGGTTTATGTTTTGCAGCGGTCGAGCCGAAACCTAACTGATGGTCCAGACATCAAGGTTTCTCATTTTGATACTCGCGGGCTCTTTAATGGCCTGTTCCAAAGCGACACCCGACTTTGAATTGTTGGATCCCGACGCCATTCCACAACCTAAGTTCAGCGGATCCACAACTAAATCGATAAACACCACTTCTGACACCGCCACTTTTCAAATCACCGGGCAATGCGATCCCAAAATTAGATCGTTAAACGGGCGTGCGGTTAACATTGCCACCGCCTATTCGTCAGTCGACAATTTAACGATAAGTGGCGCCACGGTGGCCTGCGCCACCAGCGGAACTTTTTCCTTTGAACTGAAAAGTCTAACCGGCCTGGGCTATACCGCGGTCGTGGGTCAGACCTATGAAATAGAATTGCGGGGCATGACTAGCGCGGGCAATAGCCGGCCAAGTTACATTCGCATCACGTACAGCAGCCCGGTGGGCGCACCTCATTTATTATTGTCGGGTGGGGGCGTGCATAGCGGCCTCGATCCGGCCAACCGTCTTTTCTCCACCACTTTCCAGGCGGACGTCCGCACGAGCCACATTCAAGCGCCAATCCCGGCACCCACGAGCCTCAACTTCACGCTTAAAATCGGAACCGCAGGCCGCTACTAAAAATGTCTCGGCGCTCGTTAGGCGCGGGCCCCGGCTGCATGACAGGACGAAGGACATCAGCCTCAATCGAGTCCGTCCCGTATCGCGAGCCGGCGCCGGCCCAAACGCTCGCTTCCCCCTTCCCCAGTAATTCCCCCTTCCCCCTTCCCTCTTCCCCAAGCGGTTCCCCTTCCCCAAGAGGTCACCCTCCCCGACCGAGGCGCCCGACGAACCCCGCCAGGTCGTGCGCGAAACGCATCGGGGCCTCC
>JANMVK010000335.1:0-2047 GCA_031392725.1 Pseudobdellovibrionaceae bacterium | reverse complement strand
TGATGCCTTATGTGTTCGTGCGGCCCGAGAACCGCATCAAGGAGCCGGGTAAGCGCTTTGACATCAATTGGTTCCGCAGCCCGGAATTGAAACCTATTTACAAAAACCCGCTGCAAATGAAGGAAGTGGACTTCGCCGATCAAATTTTGAAGCTGGAGACCGCGGCGTTTTCCGCCAGCAACATGCCCATGCCGCGCTGGGTGTTCTACGATTGCGCCATTATGCCGGGTTTTGTGGCCGGCTTCGCTATCCGCAGATCCAAGGCCACCAAGGAGATGCTCGATATCTTGAAACCGCAGGCCGACACTGAGTGGCTGCCTATATCGCTTTTTATTATGATTCCCACCATGGCGCCTAAAGAATGGGTGGCTCATAACCTGTGTTCGATCAATTCCATGATTCCCAAGGAGCAAAGCGTTTATGGCTTGGGATTTCTCACTAAGGCGTTCGGACTATGGTACGCAAATGTTGAGATATTATGCGGGATTACCCAGTGGTCGAGCCCGGCTGTTCGGTTGCATACCCATTATGGGGATTTTGAAGTGATGACGGCCTATACTCCCGTTCATTCCTACCCGAAAACCTTAACTTATCGAATGGTGACCGACTCCAAAGAGTGGAAGCGGTTCTTCAGCCATGAGCAAGCGCCGGACTTCTTTGAGCGCTATAAAGAGGCTGGGTTTGAGGTCGATCCTAAGAGCGAAGAGAGTTTAATCGCTTTTCAGCACCGATTAGAGGCCGGAGGTGTGAAATATTACCTAAATGCGACGCAAATTCGCACGCAACCACTTGATGTTCCGTTGAAAGTGTACGAACGTAGGGAAAGCAAAGGATAAATTCATGGCCCAAATGCAACTACCTACGGTCGCCAAAAAAGTTTTTTATCCGTGCAAGAAGTGCGAAACTGAACGCTATCAAGTTGTCATCGCCCACGCCACCGCCAAAGCCGCGCGCCTGGAATGCGAAGTTTGCAAAACTAAAAATTTGATGACCATCGATGAACCCAAACGCGCGCGCGCCGCTGTTCCCAAAAAGAAAGCCGCCGCCACCAAGGTCGCCAAAGATTTGGCCCGTTGGCAGCAATTGCGTGACACCAATTCCGAAAAACCGCTCGGCTACAATATGAAAATGGTGTTTGAAACCGGAGCCGCTTTGGAGCATCCCAAATTTGGTCTGGGTTTTGTGATTCACGTTAGCGTACAAGCCATTCAAGTGGTGTTCGAAGATCAAGAGCGCTCCTTGGTTCATAATCGCCAAAACTAATCATGCGTTTTCTCACCTTCAATTTATGGCACGGTCTCAGTCCAGCAAGTCCGCTGGCGTTTGAGGCCTTAGAGCCCAGCGCGCGCCGCCGCTTGCGCGAACAACTGCAAATTGAAACTCTGAGTGAGCTCAAACCCGATTTTTGTTTTTTTCAGGAACTCAACCCGGTGCACACGCGGGTGGAAGAATTAAAACGCAAATTGCATATGGAAGCGCAATACCAGCCGGATTTGGTCGGCTTAAAAGTGTTCGGCGTGGGCGTGCCGTTCAATTTAAATTCCGGATTGTCGATCATGGGTTCCGAAAATTTTGGCGCCAAGCCGGTGACCTCGGTGTCGTTGTCGCGGCCCGGGTTCAATTGGGTGCGCAAGTGGGCGAGCTGGCAGTTGAGGGAAGAACGGTTTGCTTTGTTCAGTGAAACCCTGATTCCCGGTTGGGGAAAAGTGTTGCTGGTCGACACGCATTTGCATCATGGGCTTGAGGCGACCGTGGCTTTTCTCGAGGAGATCGACAAGCTGGCGATCGCGCACGAGTTGAATTCCGCGTTTTTGTCCGAGCTCAAACAGCGCATCAACCGCGCCAACGCCCGGCGCATCAGCGAGATGAGCCATTTGCTGCGGACGTTGAAGCAATATGAAAAGCGTTATGCCGGGGTGGTGCTGTGTGGAGATTTCAACGCCGAACCGGAGAGCGAAGTTTTTCATCCGCTGCGCGAGATGGGATTTCGTGATGCGTGGGCGGAAGCTCATCCCACCGATCCGGGGCACACCTTTGACCCGGTCAG
>JANMVK010000781.1:0-2535 GCA_031392725.1 Pseudobdellovibrionaceae bacterium | reverse complement strand
CTTATGGTTTTTTTGGGAGTATGTGCCAAAGGCGCCGGCCAAGGCGTACTCAACGAATTAAGACTGAGAAAAAAATCAGCCCCACCCGAACAGCGCAACCTGAGGCTCTTATGAAAAAGAAATCGTTCCAAGACGCGTTCGTAAGCGCCAACGTCACACTGAGATTACCTTTTGGTTTAGTAAATAAGCTTCAGCGCGCAAGTGGCGACAAAAAATATAACGGCCAATATCAAACACTGATCTGCGACATCCTGACCCAGTGGGCGGCGACAATAAAAACAGGAGCCAAATGATTTTAAACGCGATCACTTCCGCAGCGGCTAAACGATGCGTCAAGCGCCAGAACCAGCGGGTCAAAACCCTGAAACATCTGAACCCCTTTCGAAGCCGTCCGCCCACAGATTTTCTAGACCAAAAGCCCTATCAAAACCTTATCCACAGCTGGGCTTTAAACAAAGCCCAATACCGCCGATATAAAACATCATCGCTGTTTGATGAATGTTTCATAAGGTCCCCCGTTCTTCATAAGAGTAAGGGGGTTCTTTTTTTCAGGCCCGCTGGCCCCAGCGCGGCCAATCATTGCAAATTCAAAAGCACACAAACCAAGCAATATGGTAGGAGTTGACCTATGAAATCATCCGGATCCCGTCCCACATACCTAAGCAAATCCAACCTAATGCTAGGCCTAACCTGCCAGAAGGCGATTCATCTAGCGATAAACCAGCCATCACTAAAATCAAAACCCGGGCCCGCCCAACAAGCCATCTTCGACCAAGGCAACGAAGTCGGCCAAAAAGCGCGCGAGTACTTCGACCAACAAGGCGCGCTAATCCAAGCCAAGCCGTGGGAATACCCGCAATCCCTAAAAAGCACGCAACAAGCCATGCAAAGCGACGTGCAAACCATCTTTGAAGCCGCCATCAGCGACGGCACCCTCTACTCACGCATCGATATTCTCCACCGCAAAAACGGCGAGTGGCACGTGATCGAAGTCAAAGCCAGCAACTCCGTCAAAGACGAGCACATCAATGACGTCGCCATTCAAGCGCTCACCCTAAAACGCGCGGGCATCGCGATCAAAAGCTACAGCGTGATGCACTTAAATAAAAAAGCCATCTTCCCCGATTTAAGCGAGCTGTTCGTGATTCAAGACATCACCGGCGAGGTCTACGAAGTGTTAAGCACCATTGAGCAAAAAGTAATTGAACTCATCAAAGTCACCGCCGGCAAAGAACCGCAACGCAACTTAGGCAAACACTGCGACGATCCCTACGAGTGCCCGTTCAAGGCGCATTGCTGGAAGGATATTCCCGACTACAACGTCTTCGAACTCCCAAGAATGGACGCCGACAAAGCCGGCGAGCTAGTGGCCAAGGGTTTAATCGAGATCACGCAATTAAAACCCGAGATGTTCCCAGAGAGCGAAAAAATCCAGCGCGCGATAACAGCCACCATCAGCGGCGAACGCTACGTCGACAAGGCGGGGATCGCGGCGGCCGTAAGTCAGTGGCAATACCCGCTGCATTTTTTAGATTTCGAAACCGTAATGCCCGCAATCCCACGCTACGACGGCTGTTGGCCGTACACGCAGGTGTGTTACCAGTTCTCGTGTCACATCATTGATAAACCAGGCGGGGAGTTGCGGCACCGGGAGTATTTGCATTTATCGACTGGGGATCCGCGCGAGAAGTTAGTGGCGGAGTTGGTGGATTCGGTTGGGGCTAAGGGGTCGGTGGTTTCGTATTACGCAAAATTCGAAGCCGCCCGCATGCGCGAATTAGCCGCGCAGTATCCTTTGCATGCTGAAAAGTTGATGTCGATTGTTGAGAGGTTAGTGGATCCGCTGCCTTTGATGCAGGAGTTTGTTTACGATCGTGACTTTCATGGGTCGTTTTCGATTAAGAAGGTGGCGCCGGCTTTGTTAGGTGGGGAATACCGCTATGATGACAAAGAAGTTAGTGATGGTTTGATGGCTGGGGTTTGGGCGGATAAGTGTTTGCGTGGTTTAGCAAGTGGATCTGCGGTCAAAGATGTTGAACCTAAGTTATTAGCTTATTGTCGGCAGGATACTATGGCGATGGTGAAATTGTGGAAGTGGACCATGGAATATAAATGAGTGATTATGTAAATTAAGTCAGAAAAAGGTCAATTCCTCAATTTCAACAGATCTTAACCGAGCTAAATGGACTTTCCCCCGATGAGTACATATTTTGGGGGCGCATTTTTCATTGTCACATTACAATTGAAAGATGCTTAGCCAAAGGTGATTATTATGTCTATTGGGCTTGCTCGTTTGAAAAATTTGGCCGGAGCGGCCGGGCTTGACGCAAGTCGCTTCCGCCGGAAGCGACTTGCGTCAATCGAAAGTCGGGCAGGGCCGGCCGTGGTTTGAATTTAAAAGTGCATACGTGATGGCCTCCATACTGCAATGCCTGGGTAGATTACAGAGGGGGAACAAGTGTTTAATTCATTAAAGTATGCTAAACAATTAGAAGAGGTAGGCGTCAGCCCCGAACAGGCTGAGGTCCATTTGCA
>JANMVK010000112.1:0-4327 GCA_031392725.1 Pseudobdellovibrionaceae bacterium | reverse complement strand
AGGAAGCTCATACTGTCTCAAAGTGTGACTCGCCCCCCGAGGGAAGGCAAGAACCCTGTACTCACAATGAGACACCGATCGGACTGTACTTTGGTCTTAACCGAGGTTCGGCTAGAATTATGAGGAATGCGTCCCTCCCTCGGAAAACTCACAATTGTGGTTATGGTGCTCAGCACCTTATGCGCTCACGCCTTTGATGGCGATGAGACGGCCACGCCTGAATCTCCGGGGGCGGTTATCCGTCCCGAACCCCACATCCGGCCCGGCGAGACTCCACGTTCCCTCGCGGGAAGTTGCGGCGACAATGAGACCATGATCAATAGGATTGTGGCCGAGCAAGGCAAAGCGGAAACCGATTTGCAAAGGCAATTGCCGAGACCGTCGGGCCTTGAAGTCAGAAACCGCGTCGATGGAATTGTTAATAGTTGCATGGCAAAGCTCCGAAAATATGTTCAAGCCTGTGATAATCCCTCGCTCCGCAACGGTATGGATTGCGCGCGCGCGCGCAACATGCCCGCGGACGTACCTAGCAACACCAGTATTCCCGGAGCCTACGATCTCCTGATTACGGCCACAGTTTCAGAGGCTAACTGTTACCGGCTGATGGGCAATTGTTTTAGAAACGGCTCCGGCTTAGAGGGCTTTCCGCCCCGCGAAGCTTTAAATCACGAGTGTGGTGGTAAGGCCACGATCCGCATCACCGAGCTTGGACCCAGTGGCAATGACAATATCTATGAACGGATGAGGCTCACGGCCTTTAGGGACTTTTATGCTAAAACCCTTGAGACCCACTTCAAACCCCGCGCCGCTTGCGAAGACAACAAAGGCAAGGACTCTGAGGGGAGGGCGCGCCAGCTGCTATCCCAGAGTAACGGCGGCCGAGATAAACCAACTGAATTTACCATTTCTTGCTTGGACCGCTTCCGTTCCTTCCGCGGCTGTCACTACACCGCCAACGGCGAACGCAAGCTAACCGAGATGGAAGATATGAACATGATGACCCCCGTATTGCGCGGCGATGCCCCGGTGCGGATGGAGAACGGCTGTTCAGGCCAGTGTCTGCGGTCCGAATCCTCGCGAGGCTGCATGGAAGTGCTCACCGCCGGCCACTGCACTAACAATTTGAACGGCCGGCCCGCCGAGATTTTGGTTTACGACCGTGAGAATCGTGCCCATTGGGTCACCGCCAGCGAGTGCAGCTCCAATTTTAATGGCGAATTGCGCGGCGATTATTCCATTTGCAGGTTGGACCGCTCGGTCGACACCAATCCCATGTATGTGGCGGCTTTTGATTCAACGGTGACGGGTCCCAATTGCATCGATGACGGGCACAATATGCGCTGCGGGCCGGGCTTTTACGAAAAACTCGCCAACGAACGCGCACGCGTGTCGGCCACAATCTTTCCGGCCAATGGCTTAATGTCCTACACCACGGGTCAGCTTTATTATGACCGCACTAATCACACGCTGTACCACGATTTGATGACCGGAAGGGGAGCCTCCGGAGCGGGCTTAGTTGTTCAAGTGGGCAACCGTCTGGTGGTGGTGGGCGCGCATTCGTGGGGTCAGCCGGTTCAAATGCAAGGCGGAGGCGCCGTGATCGATTACAACCAATGGCAACAACTCCAGGTGTGGAGGGTCTCGTCGGTTAAGCTTCAAGACGCAACTCCGTTCTTCGCCCAGTTAGCCAATCCCTCCATTCGAACCGCTTCGTTGACCGGTGTGCGCGAGCCTGCTAACAAATAGCTAGTGAGCGTTTCAAACGAAAAACAACAAAATGGCCATTTATCCAAGCGCGCGCCCGCGCCGGTTGGACCGTATCCTCATGCCCGCCGCGTTGGTGATTTTATTTTTGTGTCGGGCATGGGTCCGCGAAAGCTGGGCAGCCAAGATATTCCCGGCGTGGATCTCGATGTGATGGGCCGGATTAAATCACACGACATCACCGTGCAAACTCATTCGGTGATACAAAATATTAAAACCGTGCTGGAAGAAATGGGTTCGGGGTTGGAGCAAGTGGTGGATGTCACCGTGTTTCTCACTCATATGAAAACCGATTTCCAGACTTTCAATACCGTTTACGGCGAATACTTCGCCAAAATCGGCCCGACCCGCACGACTGTGGAGGTGTCCTCACTTCCCACACCGATCGCGGTTGAACTTAAAGTCATCGCTCACAGCCCGTAATATGAAATCTTTAGTTCTGATCGCTCTGGCTTTGTTTGTGTCCCAGGCTTCAGCTGCAAAAATTGTGTACGGCATTCCCGCGCGGATCGGCTCGTTAAATCCTTACTTACTCACCGGCATTGAATCGTTCACCGCCACCGGATATGTGATTGAGCCTTTAGCTCGGATCGAGCCGATCACCCAATCGCTGCTGCCCTGGCTGGCGTTAAGTTGGACCGTGGATCAAAAGCATAAAACCATCCGTGTGAAGCTGCGCAAAGGTGTGACTTTTCACAATGGCCAGCCGTTAACCGCGGACGATATCCGCTTCACCTGGAAATCATATTTCGATCCCGCTTACAAAGGCGATATTTGGCGCGCAATGTGGGAGCAAGTGCAAGAAGTGAAGGTCATCGCGCCGGACGTGGTGGAATTTAACATGAAAGAGATGCGCTATCAGGTGTTTCAAAACATTATGACCGCGCTCAGAATTTTGCCGCGGGAGTATTATGGCAAAGTCGATCACGCGGCTTGGTCTAAAACACTGATTGGCTCGGGGCCATTCAAAGTGGAGCGCTTTGATCCCAACCGCATTGTGGAGCTGGCGCCCAATCCAGAGTGGTGGGGGTGGCGCGAGTTGAAATTTCCCGTACCGCCGCCGGTTTTGATTAAAACTGTCAATGATGCGAAACTGGCTGAGCAGATGATCGGAAAAAAAGGGGAGTTGGATATTTACCAAATTCCCTCCGGCGGTCCGGTGATCACCGCGGAGACCACTGATTTTAAGTCGGCCTTCGGCCGCGGATTTTCCCTCGGCCCCAATTTCCGCCTAAAGCCGCTGCAGGATGTGAGGCTGCGCCAGGCTTTGACGCTGCTATGGAACCGCAAGGCCTTAAATGAAAAAGTGTATGGCGGGAAATTCCAGATTTCATTGGACAGCTTTTCCCCCAATACTAGCTATTATCCGAGAGCCGAGCCGCTCAGTCACGATGCCGGGCGGGCCAAGAAAATGTTAAAGGAATTGGGTTACACAGAGGGAAATCAATTAACTCTCAAGATCCTGGTCAACTCGCCGGAGAATGAACGATGGGCGAGTTTTTACCAGACTGATGCCGCGAAAGCTGGCGTAAAGATTGTAATTGAAAAAGTGATGGATGAATCGCAGTGGTGGCAGCTGGTGAACCAGGGAAAATTTGAGTTAGTCGCTTATGACGGCTCGTTTAGCGAGAAACCTCACCCTTCCGTGTGGCATTCGAAGGGCGCTTATAACAGCAGCGGCATTCACGATGAGAAATTGGATAAAATGCTCGATCAATTGGAGGTCATGTTCGATCAAAAAAAGCGCGCGAAAATCCAAGGTCAGTTGATCAAATATTTACGTGAAATTTCGTCTGAAATTCCCGGTCTTTTCTCGGATCAAGACAGCTATCTGCTGTCTCCTGAGGTTACCTTAAGTCCGGCTGCGCCGCTCCAGGCTTGGCGCTGGAGTAAAAAAGATTAACAGTTTTCAGTCTCAATAGTTCGACACTTTTCCAAACAATATTGGCATTCACCGAATTCCGTAAAAAGTTTCGCCGCTGTCTATTTCATGTTGGTGCGTAAGGTGTTCTTTTCTTTATTATTTTTTGGCACATGCGACCATTAATCATCAGGAGAAGTGGGCTATATGAAAACATCTAATATAGTAGCATTGTGTGCGGTCGCAACCTTGACCTTGGTCGCTTGCTCTAAGTCGGGCGGCGGAGACGGGGCTAAAGACCAGGCGTCACTGGGTGTGAACTGCGAATCTCAAGCCCTTGTGGCCGATGTAAATCCCGAAAAATTGCAAGTGATGGGTCACGGCACCGCAAGCCCCGGTGAAACCGTGCACTACCGTTTGAATCAAGATGTCTCCTGCGCGGCAAAAGCCGTGAGCTGGCAGATGTACTCCAGCAAAGCCAACCCCATTCAAACCGATAAAATGATGACCACATATAAACATGAAGGCACCTATGTGGTGGCCGCAAGGGTGATGACCGCTTCGTCACCGGATCCGGTGGAAGTTTCGGTTATGACCGTGGTGACTTCCGTGCTGAAGCTCACGGGTCCGCAACTCGGCATGGCCGAACTCAATCACCATTTTGAATTGGCCATTCCGAGCGGCATGACCGTATCGTCGGTC
>JANMVK010000109.1:0-1564 GCA_031392725.1 Pseudobdellovibrionaceae bacterium | reverse complement strand
TCCGGCCATGCGCCACTTGGCTTCCTTGGTGAAATCCACATTGGCCAAAGTGTCGGCTGAAGCCGCGGTCTGCAAGGGTTCGGTTGAGCCGGTCTGGCCGGCAAAGCCCACTTCAAATTTCTCATTGGAAAAGCCCCAGCGCCCTGTATACCAAATGCGGCCATCCGCATCGGCGTCACTCTCACCGTTATGAATCGCTAAGCTGGTGAAGTAGCCGTTGTAGCGGATCTCGTAAGTGCCACCTACATCGCGCAACATGGTGATGCGTTTTTGGAATAAATAACTGCGCGGAAAAATCAGCGTGCGCTCCCACTGCTGCCCTTCGTAACCAAAGTCCACCGGCAAGCGGCCGAGGCGGAAGCGCCCGTAGGGATGGTTAAGTTCGGCGTAGGCTTCAACCGCGACGATGTCATCGTTGACGAAATTGGCGTAGCGGGCGGTGGGATTAATTAAGGTTCTGGGTCCAAGCCGAATCACACCGGCGAATTTTTCCTCAAGTTCCCAGCGCAAGGCGAAGGAACTTTCTCCCATGGAGAAACTGCCGCGGCCGCCCTCACCGAGAAAAAAACTGGGGCGCAATAACAGATCGTGAATTTTCAAAACGCCGATGTCCTCGCGTATCACCACGGCGTGTACAGGGGTAGCGCAGAGCCACCCTACGATGCTGAAAATTCCAAGAAGCCTCATGGCTCTATGTTAGCGGATTCTAGACTGTATAGATGGTGCTGCAATGCGTAACTAGACCAAAACCCGCTGCCGGGCTTTCTCCCTTTGTCGAGCTTTGTACTCGTCGTGTGAGGCGGGGCCGGAAAGGCTTTTTAAGTAGTGATCATAGTCGAGGATTTGCACTTCATAGGGGTAGAAGAAGCTGAATGATTTCTGCGTTTCCGGGTGGGTGACCCGCACCAATTGCCGGGTGATAAACTTGACGAATTTATACTCGCGGCTGGTGAACGCATTGTGTTTTTCCAGGAACAGGGCTTTGTCTTTTTCTTTGATCAAACGTGCCTTCAGTAATTTATCGACGTCGGCCGGTTCCATATCCTCGGTGCGCGATAAACCTTCCATCACGTCGGTGAATAAATTCACCGGGTAAAGCGTGTTGTTGGATTGGCTGGGAATAATATTGGCCGGGCTCACCACGTGATTTTCGACCAAAAAGCGCATCACGCGGAACACATCAAACAAAGTGCCGGTGACAAAGCGCACGCCGATTTTATCCATCAAACCAAACGCCACTTCTTCAGGTTTAGCCAACAGCTTGGTGATGGCGGAGTCGGAATCCTTAAACGGCTTCATGTCGAATTTCTCGAGCTGAATAAACTCCCCGTCGTTGCTGGGGCCGGCCAGGCGGATGCCGCTCACTGAATCTTTCTGAATAAACTGACGGTAGGGCCGGAAAATATCTTCCTGAATCTCAAGTGAAAAATAATTAAATAGATCGTTATGGAGTTGCGACACCACATGCATCACTCTGAGCAGCGCGCAGGTCCACTTGTGCAGGCTGTTGTCGGAGGAATCCGGCATACTGGCCAGCAGCAAGAGGTTGGCGACGTCGTCGAGT
>JANMVK010000018.1:0-4498 GCA_031392725.1 Pseudobdellovibrionaceae bacterium | reverse complement strand
GCCGGCCCGACGGCACTTTTTTGAAACGGGAGCGGGGTGGAGTTTTATCAGTGGCTTATAATCCGACCGACAAATACAAGGTTGGATTTAGTTACTACTTCGGGGAGAATGACGAGATCACCCATCATTACTTCGGCCCGTTTGGAATTCTCGGGTTTAGCGAGAAGTTGTTTTTGTTAGCTCAGGTGAATTCCGCGCGGTCCTGGTTTTACACCGACCCTGGCGCCAATTGGGGACTGGTCGATTATTTAAGGCTCGATTACGAAATGATCAAAGGCCTGCATATCTTTGTAACCCAAGAATTGGCGCAGAGTAATTTAAAAGTTGGCACCACCCGAAGGGACATATTCAGCCTTGGCATGCAGTTTTTCCCGCGTCCCCATTGGGAATTTCAAACTCTGTGGCAGAAGATGTACAGCGGCGGCGTACGCGGCACGCCGGAGGACCGGCTGATGCTATTCGCCCACTTTTACCCTTAATTGTTCAAGGCGCCGCCATTAATCCATTGTCTGAGATTTTCTTTTTGCACGAAGCTGAGTGGACCGCCCGAGGCCGGCATGTCATTGGAGTCGATAACACGATAGAGGTCACTACCATTGGCATCGCCCGGCCTCACTCGGCGTAAAACGGCGGCGTAAGTTGACAGATTAATGCCGGCGCGAGGGTTAACACTTCCATGACAGCCCACACAGCGTGGTCCAAATACATTGGCCATTAAGGAAGCAAACTTAGGCTCCAAGGGCGGTAGTGGCGGAGGCGGAGTAACACCCCCAAGAGGAGCGTCGTTCAAGGCGCCGTTTTGAATCCAGGTGGCGATGGCTTGCTTAACTTCAGCAGTCAACGCGGGACCTCCAGGCGGCATGGAATTGTTATTGATTCTTTGATAGAGCACGCTTGCGCCCGGATTTCCTGGCATCACTCGCCCACCTGCGCCGACACTTTGAAATGACGAGAGATCATATCCGGCGGGAGCGCCCGCGCCTTGATGGCAAATCACACAACGTTGAACAAAAACATTGGCGTTGATCCAGGCATAAGTTGGAGAAATGGATCCCGGTGCGGGTGCCGGTGGGGCCGGAGCGGGCGCCGGAATGGGCCCCGCCACGGGAGTCGTGGAAAATTCGACTGCCCCGGCACTAATCCACTCGTAAATCGCCGTGACCTCCTCAGCTGACAAGGGCGATCCGCCTTTTGGCATTTGCCCGGACGCACACTTGGAATGCAATAAACTTCCAGTTGGATTTCGCGGGATCACCACGCCACTGGCCATCAACCCGGAGTAGGTCGCGAAATTTGAATGGCAGGAAATACATTTCGGTTGAAAAATCTGAGTTTTCAAAACGTCGTAGCCAATCGTCTTACCGTTAGTTAAAAGACTTGAATCGCTAACGGGCAATTTGGACGGGCGGCCACATCCTGCGGTCATAAGTAGTGAAAAAGACAGGAGTGTAATTTTGCTGATCATGCTGTTCATGCGATCCCCCATACTTTAAGGCTACTGGTACTGGAGCGATGTGGGGCGATATATCTTTTGCAGGGATACGGAATTTTTTTTAAGGGATTCGACTACTTATGCATTTCTACCCTATTTCATTCCTTGAATTTTTCCTCCGTTGGGTAGAAATTCAACTCCTATGAACCCATGGCATGACGTACAATTCGGTGATGAGGCCCCCGCGATGGTGCGAGCCATTGTGGAGATTTCCAAAGGCTCCAAAGTTAAATACGAACTGGATAAGGCCAGCGGATTGATCAAGGTCGACCGCGTGCTGATGAGTTCGGTGATTTACCCTGCCAACTACGGTTTTATTCCCCGCACTTACTGCGGCGACAACGATCCCTTGGACATTTTGGTTTTAGGCCAGGAGCCGGTGGTGCCGCTGTCCGTGATGCGCGCTAAACCCATCGGCGTGATGAAGATGACCGATCAAGGAGATATGGACGATAAGATTATCGCCGTTCATGTCGATGATCCTGAATATTCTGAATACGATTCGCTGGATGATCTGCCCAAGCACCGGATGATCGAAGTGAAACGGTTTTTTGAGGATTATAAGATTTTAGAGTCTAAGAAAATTGTGATTGAGAATTTTCTGGATAAGGCTGAGGCGCATAAGGTGATTCGTGAGGCCATTGCGCTTTATGCTAAAAATGAAACTGAGTTGCGTAAGAAGAAGTAGGAGCTTTGCTTCTATCTCGTGGTACCTAAAACAATTTAAAAATTTGAAAATTGCTGGACGCGCTCCCAACACTTGGCCCGGGCCAAGTGTAGGGAGTGCGTCCAGCAAAATGAAAAAGACTGTCAGTGACTCTGTCTGAACAGAGTTCCCAACAGATTATTTCAGATTCTCTTTCAGCCAGCCTAGAATCTTTTCTCTCCCGAGAAAAACTATCCCGCCCGCAACCAAACACGGCGCCGCCTTCTGTCCCGATAGCTCCATCAGTAATTTCTGCGATCCTTCGTACAGCATATTGTGAAATTCAATTTTGTCCTTGAGGCCATGCTCGACGATATATTGGCGGACAGCCGCGCTGTCCTCGCCGCCGGCACCGATCGCATGAAACAAATGAATTTCAGTCATTGCTATTTTGCCTCTCAAAAACCGGCTCACGGCAGAACGCCCTAAGAATACTCGATCCGCACCTTACCAGCCGCCGAACGGGCCTTGCGCCGGGCTTCATCGACATTTTTCCCACGCGCGAGGGCCACGCCCATCCGGCGGTGCTTGCGGGTCGAAGGCTTCCCAAACAAACGCACATCAGCCGATTTGATTTTCATCGCCTGATCCACGCCGTGAAACGAGAATGAATCGCTATCACGATCCGCCAAGATCACAGCGGAAGCCGAAGGCCCCATGTAACTAATCTCGGGAATCGGTAAACCTAAAATCGCGCGCAAATGCAAATCAAACTCAGAAAAATTCTGCGAGATCAAAGTCACAAGACCTGTGTCATGGGGACGTGGCGACAATTCCGAAAAATAAACTTCCTTGCCGGAAATAAAAAACTCCACGCCGAAAATCCCAGCACCGCCGAGGTAATCCGTCACTTTCTTGGCCATCTTCTTGGCCTTAACCAAATGCGACGGCGTAATTCGCGCCGGGATCCAAGACTCCTGATAATCCCCACGCTCCTGCAAATGCCCAATGGGATTCACAAACAAAGTGGGACCGCGTTTTTGTTTAATAGTCAGTAACGTGATCTCAGAATCAAATTTAATAAACTCCTCAACAATAACCTTAGCCTTATCGCCGCGCATACCGGCCACGGCGTAATCCCAAGCCGCGCCTACGTCGCCCACGCTTTTAACCACCGACTGACCTTTGCCTGACGAAGACATCACAGGCTTCACCACATTGGGAAAACCAACTTCAGCGCTCGCCTCAACCAATTCCTGTTTGGACGACGCATAAAGAAACTTCGCGGTCTTTAATTTCAATTTCCCAGCGGCAACATCCCGGATCGCATCACGATTCATAGTCAAATGCGCGGCCAATGCCGAAGGCGTCACCTGCAAACCACGCTCTTCAAACTCCCGCAGCTTCTCAGTGCGGATCGCCTCAATCTCCGGAACTACGATGGAAGGCTTTTGTTTCGCAACCACCCGCTCGAGCTCATCGCCGTTGAGCATATCGACCACCTCAAACGCATCGGCCACCTGCATGGCGGGCGCGCCCTCATAGCGGTCGACGGCGATGACGTGCAAACCCAAGCGCTGGGCCGAGATTACGAACTCTTTGCCGAGTTCGCCCGCGCCGAGCAAAATGATGCGGGTTTTATTCATTCATCACCCGGCTTGATAAAGGCCGGCTCACCGTTAAAGAAATAAAATTTATCGGCGTCAAACTTCCAGCCCAAGTTGCGCCGGTAAATTTCAGCTAGAGTCAGTGTGGCGTCCACTAGGCGCTGAGTGATAATGGCTTCAAACCGTTTGGCGTCTTTTTTATCGCCGACCCGTTTATTGGTTTTATAAATTTTTAACATCGGCCCCACGGCCTTTAAAGAATTTTCGGTTTCCATCTGGACCAATTGCAAAACCGTCTTCAAAGAATTTTTCTTTTTATAGGCCGGCCATTGCGCCAGCGCTTGAGCGTGAACTTTCGAGGCCAAATCCGGATACAACTGATCCACCATCGCCTCTTCAAAGTAATGATGAATGCCCTTTTGATCGGTGTGTTGCCCGTCGTAGTTTTCGCTCACATGCAGAGGCATGCCCAAATCCCCTACATAGTGAGCCAATGGACCCGCGATATTCAGCCATTTTTCCTGCAATGCCTGGCGGGCCTTGCCTTTTTCTTCCTTCAATTGCCGCAACTCGATTGTTAGTTTCTCAAGCTTCGCCGCCAGCTCACGGATCCGCCAAAACGCGCGGCCTGCCATGGGTTTGATCTCGGGAAACTTCGCCTCAAAATCCTTGCGGTTTAACTCCAGCGGCCGCTCAATGTCTTTTTTCTCCTTAAACGCGCGGTCAAAGATCTCCAGATCCATAAAGTGTTCG
>JANMVK010000840.1:0-3231 GCA_031392725.1 Pseudobdellovibrionaceae bacterium | reverse complement strand
GTTGGCTCCGCCCCAACCGAAGCGAACACTCCACGCCAAGCTGAAAAACTAAATCAGGGATTCCACTGACCGTCACTACCAGCCAAACACTTACCGTTCTCGCCGACATCGCCTTTTTTGTCATACGTCCAAGCCACGAGTTGCGCGTCCTTACCGTCATTGAGGAGCTCGCCAACCGTAACCGGACTGCGGTCAAACGACATCTTCCAGCCGCTAAACATCATGCTGTTATCTTTGGCCGTGCCCTTTACATCTTTGAGCGACGCCACCACCAAGTTTTGCTCGAGACGATAGTCGCCCAGCGATAGCCAGCCTTTAGCAAAAGCATTGACCATAAAATTCTGCAGAGAAGCGCCCGATTTCACATAGGCGCACATAAACTGATTAATCGCGGCTTTGTCGTAATTGGCTTTAGAAACTTCCTGCACCATCACTTTACTGGGCTGGGAATTGTCCATCTCCTTAGCGGCGAGCTGAATCTTGCACGCTTCAATCTGGCTTTGAAATTCATCGGAACGCTTTTGCAAGATCGTCTTATAGCCGTTAAAGCGTGACAGACGGTCTCGCAAATACTCTTCCGACACTCCGACCAATTCTTTTTTCTCGTCGAGACCGATCTTAAACTCTTCCTCTTTGTCGGTGACCCGATCGAGCGGCTCGGTCCAAATCATGGTGCCACTGCCGCCGAACTGCCTGGAAGCGATCCGCCGCTGGCAAGACTTTAAATCGCCGTATAAGCCCATGGTATTCAATTTGCGGGTGCCGTAAACTTTGTCTTCCAAACTGTAAACGGTGTTTTGCAAATCCCGGAGCTTTTCGGACATCTGCCCTTTGTCCATCACCACCATCTCGCCTTTTTTAAGGCCGAGGGTCTGCGAACCGCTAATCCCCGCCTGCTGATCCAGCGTGGTCTGAAGATTTTCAGCTTTGTTAGGATTGGTTTTGCAACCGGCGATGCTTAAGACCAGGGCAATAAACGCGATTTTTCTCATGATGATTTCTCCCTAAAAAACAAAAAGGCAGCCTTTTAAGGCTGCCCTTTAGCAGTTTCTAGATCAAGAAATTCCTAATTAGAAAATATTAACCACGGCGAGTAAGCCTACGGTCGAGGTTTCGCGGGTGCGTTTACCGGCGAAGCTGTAACCTTCACGGCGCCAGCGCTCTACGTCCCACTGAAAATTGGGATAGAGATAGACGTCGCGGGTCACTGCGTAACCGACGCCGAACGACTGCGTCCAGGGGCGGCGGGTGAATTCCCAGCTAGCTTTGGTGGCTAAGTGAGAAAAGATCCAGGGGCGGAACACGGTCCGCAACTGAAGCTTGTCAGTCACGGCATATTCCATCAACGGATAAGCGCCGAGCTGGAAACTCTCCTGGAAGTTGATCGAACGGTCAGCGGCCGAACCTTTAGGCTGTACCATTTCGTTCTTCTTTGTGTACTGATTGTAAGTGATGTCACCGGCGAATCCGACGGACAATTTGCTGCCGCCGAAATCATACATCAAAGTGTCGCTGGCGTAGAGGCTGCCAATCTGGCCCACTTCAGTGCCATCGGAAGACGTAGTCGCTGTGACCGTGCCTTCAACGATATTTTGAACTTCACCGATTTTGCCGGCGTTGCTCAAAGTCACTGTGGGATCGCTTACGCTGCCACGCTGGGCTTCATGAAACGGGCGCTGCAAAGTGTAGCCGGTGCCGACCTTCATGGACGTATTTTTATTCACGCGATAACGGATGCCGAAGTCGCCGACCATACTAACTTTGGGCGGAACGGGATCGTTCACGTTATTGGGACGATCTTTGGACATTGGCTCTTTTAACGAACCGCCGTTGTAGTTAGCGGTGAAAGAACCTGACCATTTCGACTTGGAACCGGATTCCGCGCGAAGTTTCGCGTTGGTGATTTCTTCGTCGAGATTGCCTTCTACTTTGTTTTTCTTGCCGGCGGCATCTTCGATTTGAATCGAGGATTTACCAGCTTCCGTGGTGGCTTCATCGGCGGCAAAAGCGCTGCTCGAAACTATAAGTGAGAGAACGAGATACTTAAACATTTTGGACCCCTTATATAAAAGTATGGGCAGCCTTTGTGGCTGCCCAAATTAAAACCTAAATCAAATTAGAAAACGTTGATGTTCGTCGACATTGCCACATTCGTGCGGTCGCTACGAATATCGCCAGGTACGATTTGAACATTCGGATACAGAAAAACATTGCGGGACAGCGAAATACCTAAACCAATCGATTGGTAAATCGTGTCTTTGGTGAACGTCAAAGTCCGCTTCTCAGGACGATTGTGACGGTAAGTCCACTGACCGACAATAGTGCGAAGATTGAAAGTGTCGTTAATTACGTATTCAGCAAAAGGATAGGCGCCAAATTCGTAGTCCTGTTGTCCTCGTTGAGCCGCAGGTGAGTTTTTGTCATATGTGTTGCCGGAAAGGCCAAGCAACAAGCCTATGGAAAATCCCGAGGTGCCGAGTTCGACCGCGTTGTTTTGAGAGATGCCCAAGTTATACTGCAAGCCAGCTTCACGCAGGTTTTCTTGCGTGTAAAGAGTCGGACCCACGTTCATTACGGACTGGATGCCAGGACCCCATTTGTATACTTTCTGGAAAGTGACGGACGGGTTATCAAAGTCATTCTTTTTGCCACCTTGGCGAGCATAAGAATCGGGAACGCTGCTGCCACCCAGGGGGGTGATCCAACGAACGCCAACGCCGAGCTTAATCGCACTGCGATTGGGCATCGAGTATTTGTAAGCGATGCTGCCGCCGAGACTGGCTACAGATGTTTGATCGGCACGGCCACGCAAATTGGGGCGCTTGTCGGCAAACGGTTTTTCCAGAGTCGAGCCCGAGTATGCAATTGCAGTATCTAATGAGTGCTTGGATTTGGATCCAGCTTCCGCGCGCATTTTTTTGTTAGTGATGACTTCATCAACGTCTTCACCTTTAACTTTATTTTTTTGATCTGCAGCATCTTCAATCTTGATGGTGCTTTGGCCTTCAGTTTTCTTTTCCTCAGCGGCAAATACGTTGCTTGAGAAAGTCATCGCAAGGGCGAGTGCGACTACGCTAGCTTTGAACATTTGAAAAAACCCCTTTGTGAGTTTGTTGTGTTTCCAATACCGTTAATAAAAACCAAACCAATATAAAACGAGCTACACCTATGTAATCGAGGTGTTATGCACTGAGTCGTGTGTTTTAGTGAAGATGGATTATAGGCTTAATG
>JANMVK010000788.1:0-15694 GCA_031392725.1 Pseudobdellovibrionaceae bacterium | reverse complement strand
CCAATATAAATACAAAATATGGAGCGTTCCCTTTCAAGAGCGACGAAGAAATCGAAAAAATTATTAACTATCTCGTCTCTACCGTAATAGAAAATCCCCCCGCCCCACCTTAAATCCTTCCGGGCGCGCCAAATTTAGATTTTGGAAATTCAGATTTGCTTGCGACGACCTCCGGCAAGCGTGAAGCGTTCGCGCGCTCACGCGCGATGCCGGCGAGGGCAGGAGCCCGCGTCGGCGCAAGCAAATCTGAATTTCCAAAATCTAAATTTGGCGCGCCCGGAAGGATTTGAACCTCCGACACCCTGGTTCGAAGCCAGGTACTCTATCCAGCTGAGCTACGGGCGCGTGAGTTGATTTTTGCCCAAACGGTCGGCGAGGTCATTTAACGAGTCGGCCATTTGTTTCAGCTTTATATCATCATTTTTGCGTAAAACAATGCGGCTCGAGTAGTCGCCTTTTTTGATATTCGCTATATGGCGGTCAAAGTTCACCAATGGACCGTAAATCCGGTGGGAGATGACTAGGCCGAGCATAAAGGCGAAGCCGAATACCATCAGATAAATGAACACCAAGCCGCCGATCATCAGATACATGGAGAAGGTGGAGGTCTCAAAGGCTTGCGAGGTCCACGCGTTATACAGAAAATACATCAGAATTGTGGCAACTGAGTGAACGCCGATGGCCACCGCTAAAAAAACGGACCCGTAGTGCACCTGCCGTTCCGGATTGATCAGCAGATTTTTAAATTGACGGCGATTTTCACTCATTTAAGTTTCTCCATTGAAAAACCGGCTAGCAAGTCAGTCCAAAAGCGCGGATTTAATGTGGCTGGCCGCTGGCGGAAGCCCGTTATCTTGAGCATGGCATTGTTGGGCAATCCCATGGCGGCGAAGGCAAACTCCAATGAGGCTTCGGACTCCGTGCAGGCGCCGAAGGCCTTGCGATCTGAAGCAAAGCCCACCAGTGCGCGGACTTTAAGTCCGGCGAATTTCGCGGGAACATTTTTCGGATAAAAGCGCGGGCCGCATGAAAGTTTTTTGGAAACCGATCCCGCGTAGGGCGTCACCGCCGCTTTGTAGGCGCTCAAGATACTGGAATATTCTAAATCAGCGTCTTGCACGGCCTTCGCCTTGGGCACGGAGTTCAGAAAGGTCATCTCCACGCTGACATCGCCGGCCGTGAGCTCCATCGTCTGAATTTTTCTATCGCCCGACTGAACCGTCGAATTTTTTTTCATAGTCCATTGCGTTTCATTTTTTAAAGTCAGGCCGTAAGCCGAAAGTTGCTGATTGATTTCGCCCGCGAACGGCGCAGGCATGTAAGCTACAAAAAGCAAAAGGCAAAAAGGGCGGATCATTGTCCCTGCCCGCCACGGCCGCCTCCGCCACCACCGCGGCCTCCGCCACCACCGCGGCCTCCGCCGCCTCTGCCGCCCCCACCTTCGGGAGCACTTCGTCCGGAAATTTCGCAGCATTTTTTTATCATCTTGTCTTTAAAGATGCCAATGAGATTGGTGTACTTGTCGGATTTGTTCGAGGGAATCAGTCCGAGTGACTGTTCAAGCAACGCCACCTTGCGCTCGGCAGTCTCGAATAATTCCTCTTCTGAACATTGTCCGCCCAGTTTAATTTTCATCTGGGTGTCGAGCTCAGCGCGGATCAACATTCGCAGTTTGTCGACCACATCCTGCGGCACACTAGCAGAGTTCACATTCCAGGAACCGGCGGTGACCAGCATAAGCGCGAAAAAACCTAGCGCGCGCATAGCGACAGCAACTCCATTTTAATTTTCGTGGCTTCGAGTTCCACCTTACGGATCATCTCTTCCTTTTCACGGCTCTCGCGGCCGTTGCTCACCATTAAGGTGTCGACCTTTTTTTTGTAGTCGCCCATTTGGCTGAGCATTTGATCCAGCTCCCCACGGCTGGCGTTGGGGCAACGCAAATCGGGGCCGCCCGGACGCCGGCTGCTCACCTGATCGCTGACGGCTTGCTTGACTCGCTGGAGCATAGCGAGATCCTGGCTGATGCCACGAGGATTTAAGCCGGAATTGGGCCGCACTCTCCCCGCCAGCTCGCGCACTTTGTTCATATCGATGTCCTCAAGCAGCGACAATTGCCGCGCCTCTTGCACCCGCCGGCCCGCGCTTGAGAAACTGATGATCAAAAAGATATTTGACGCGAGGGAAACCAAAATTAAAATGGAGCGGATACTCATCCGATTAATGCTAACAAACCGGGCCAGCCAGTCAACGTTTGCATTGGGCCAATACTTCAGACTTAAGGTGTGCCGCTAGTTCTTGAATCCGGTTGGGATTGCTGATCTCAGTTCCGGCCGATTTCTTAACTATGGTTTCAAAACTGCTGGCAAACGTGCGGAAACGGACCTGCAGGGCCTTTAACCGCTGGCTGTTGCGGGCACTCAGGGCGCCACAATCGGGCCGGCGATTGTCCATTTCGGATTTTGCCATAGTTGTGATCATTTCATTCATTTGCTCTTCGGAGATCCCGGTATTCGCTCTGGTGGAAGCCGCGATCGATTGATCCAACTGATTGGCGATGGCCGCGAGATCACGCCGTTGCCTGGTAGCAGACCGCGTCAACTCCTGAGCTTGAAAATCCAACCGCCGTAAAGAAGAGAATAGATATCCGTTGAGCAATAGTGAAACAATAAGCACTAATACACGCCAATCCATAATCGTACGATGAGGGAACAAAATGTGGGTGTCAACGCCAACTCAAATTCGGCCCGCGCTAATTTCCCGGCCCGTGGATTTTTGGCTATTGGGCGGCGGCAGCCTCCTCGCGCTGGCCGCGCTTCTGGTGATGCGGCGACTGTCCATGCCCGTAAATCTCAATGCCGCGCTGTGGATTTTCTGGGCACCCTACCTCCGCATTGTCATTGAGTACCCCCATCTGTTCGCCTCTTACCGTCTCGCCTACGCTCCGGGCAAAGGCCTGGTCCGATCTCATCCATGGACCATGATTGCAGCGCCGGTCGTGCTGGTTTTATTGGCGGTGTTTTGTATTTTAGCGCGCGACATCTCATTGCTCGGTAGTGTGGCCGCGGGATGGGCCGAAGCTCTGCTGTCCTCCTCCATTCACCTGGTTTTTTTAGGTTTCGGCTGGCACCGTTTGCGCCAAGTCTGGGGCTGCATGGTGATTTACGCGCGCTACGACGATTTTCCAATTGGCCACAGCCAGCGCCGGGCGACCAATGTGTTCTTAATGGCCATGTGGATTTTTGGCTATCTCACCATGATGCACAGCCAGAACACATTTAATTTTTTTGGCATCACCGTTGCGGCGCTGTATTTTCCCGATTGGGTGATGCATCTGGCCGCTTGCGTATTTGCTCTCTCGGGAATCTATTTTTTGTTCGAGGTTTTTATCAGAAACGCCTATGTCCATCGCCGCTTGCCCACATTGAATTTCATGATGCCCATTACGGCTCTAATTTTCTGGTGGGCCGCATTGAGCCTTGAACCCGCGTTCTTTTTCTATTTGGCGCCGACCTTTCACGCCCTTCAGTACATGAACGTGGTGTGGGCCGTGGACAAAGGCACCTGGGCCCGGCGAGGTTTGACGTTCTTAGGGCTTGCGGGCTTGGGCCTGTTGATTGAACGCATGCCGCAAATTGTGCCGGCCCTGCCAAAGGAAACAGCAGTGATTGCCGTTGCGTATATCGGGCTTTCCCTACATCATTACCTATTGGACAGCGTAATTTGGAAATCATCTGGAGAGGCATGGAGAAAGCTGGCCGCATAATTTCACAGCCCGCGGGTTTCGCCGCCGCGCAAAGTTTGATCGCCGCGGCTATCGTGGCGGCCACCGCCGTGGTGTTGATGGGAATTTTGGGCAATATCGCCGATATGAGCAGCAAGTACATTGTTAAAGAAGAAATCACCTCCGCCGCGCAAGCCGTTCAGCAAGTGCTCCTGCAGGAAGATCTTTGCCAGATCGCCATCCGTGGCACCGCCGGAGCCGATGTGACGTTTGATGGAACAACCGCGGTCAACGTGGCCGCGATCAACAGTCCGGATTTGGCCAATCCCGGGCTGACACCTAAGCCAGTCGTCACCAGCAATTCGCCTTATGTTTCAAGTTTCACCGCCACGCGAATCACCATCGGACAAATGCAACTGAGACAAGTGACCGCCGGAGCCGCCGCGCTGACCGAACAAGTTTGGAATGTGGGAGTGCCGGCGCCGGTGCCCTACCGGACTTTTATCGCACAGCTGGTGATTCCTTCCGCCGCTGGCAATATTTTTACCAATGCCAAACAATTGCCCAATCAAACAATTTGTATAAAATTATTTGTCGATGCCGGCAATGTGGTGCGCAAGTGCTTCAGCCTCAGCAGCGACAACCAAACCTGCCGGTCCTTGGGTGGAACTATCACAAATGGGCGCTGTATATTGCCCGTGTGCAATGTCAACTTTCCGGTGGATCCCCCACCGCCGGAGCCTCAGGTGCATTACCCCTGCCCGCCGATGGATCCCTCGCGGACCTGCATCAACATTCCGGGAACCAATCCTCCCTCTCAGCAACTTTGGATGTGGGTATTTTCGGGTGGAGTGGTCACTCCCGCCGCGCCCTCACCGCCCAACCGCCTTGACCCATCACGGCCAAAATGCGTTTGCCTGCAGAGTTGCACATGAAAATCAGCAAGGGCTTTACTCTTATTGAAGTTTTAATCGGCGTCACCTTAGTCAGTCTGATCGCGGTGGGTATGATTAGCGTGGTCATGCTCTACGCCAAGAACGCGGCCCGCTCCAGCGCCCGCCAGGAAGTGTCGGAGCTGAGCAATTTGTTGCAACTGACGTTGAGCAATGATGATGCGTGCAGGGAAGCTCTGCGCGACTTAGCCAGTTTCGACGGAAATGCGACCAGCATTGATCACCTTTACAATGGCGCCGCGGGACTGATCGCTCAAACCCGCACGCGCTACGGCACGCATTTATGGATTAAGGGAATTGTGGTGGAAAACCGGCCTGGCGCGGAACCCATCCGAAATATTGTGATCGACAACGTCGATCAATCTTTGCAGACCTACACCACCAATGTGGTAGTCCGCCTCACTGAATACACCAGTGACTATGTGACGGCGCCCACCGTGGATTCGAATAATGCGGACCAACTCGCGCCGATCACTATTCCCGTTAAAATTTTCACCAATGGGGCTGGCGTGGTCCAACGTTGTTTGTTGTTGAGCTCCAACAATCAAACATGTAATGCCTTGGGCGGAACCTTTGACCATTCGGAAGGAAAATGTGTGTTTCCCAAGTGTGATGCGGTTGAGGCCGCGAGGCCCGAGGGCGGAGGCGACTGTCCCGCGCCGGGCGCCACAATCTGCTCCACCCCCAATTTATATTTTTGGGGTCATGTTAGAGATGACATAACTAGAGTTACAAGATTGGTGTGCATGTGCACCAACTCGTGTTTGAATCCTCCACCACCGACTCCATACTGATGAGACAGATAATGAAAAAAGGCTTTAGTATTGTAGAAGTTTTAGTGGCCATTTCGATTTCCTCCGTCGTGGGTGTGGCGATGTGGGCGTTGATCGAAAATGCGCTGGTGTCGTCCGGCTATTATCTGGATCGGCAGGAATTCGACGAAGCCATCCGTCAGGTGCAGTTTTTGTTGATGCGGACGGAACAATGCGCGAGCGCGCTGGGCAGCAATGACGACGACCCCGCCACAAATACGGTTCACGCCCCGGTCGCCTTTGTTCCAAATGGAGCGGGTGTTTATCAGGCTAATGTTTTCGCGATTTTCAGCAAGAACACGGATGCCACCAACGCTGTGTTTTCAACCAAGCTGGTGCAAAGCAATCAGCCTTATGGCCGGGTGAAAATCGGGCAAATCTCCCTGCAGGAAACGGTGGAGGCCACTAGCCGCGGCACGGAAGTGATTTATAACGGCACCACTCCGGTGACCTACAACACGTTTTTGGTTTCGTTGGTGGTCCCCGCCTCCACCCGCAGCGACCGGCTGTTTGAGCCGAGGCCCATGCCTTTTAAAATTTATGTGAACCCGGCCAATAACAACATTGAAAAATGTTACCTGTCGTTCGATGACAATCAAACCTGCGGCTCTTTCGGCGGTCAGTTCAATCCGGCCTCCGGCAAATGTGAAATGACCGAGTGTAATGCGACGAGCGGAGCGCTGAGGGTGCCCTGCCAGACTCCCGGCAGCCCCAACTGCACTAAACAGATTTACTTTTGGGGCTTTGAATCCGACGGCACGACCACCACCCCGGTGTGCATTTGCCAGCAAAGTTGCCTGCCGCCGCCGCCGCCACCTCCCACCCCATCGCCCTATTAAAAATGAAACGTATTTATGTTTTTTCCGTCGCCATTGGCCTGCTGGTGGGTTCGGTGATGGCCTATATTTCCTATCAAAAGAGTTTGGAAATTTACATTCCGGAGAAGCCCAATATTCTGGTGCTCAGTCTGTGTTCACTGCGCAAGGCGGAATTTGATTTTTACGATTCTCACATGCCGGTGTTCGCTCCTAATATAAATCAGACCTTTGCTAAATCATTTGTGCTCGACAATGTCTATTCGAGTTTTGGCTGGACCAATTTGTCACTGTATTTTACCAAACAATTTGAGGGAACTTATTTACCCAGCAACGGCTACGAAATCATCGAGGATGACTGGCGCCCGTCGACGGTGCATGTGCCGTCGCACACCGACAGCGCGGATTACCAAGGCCCGCCCGAACAATTTGTGAATTATATCGAACCGAAATTGGACTTTGTTAAACAGAGAATTCTCGCGCACCGCAAACGCCCATTTTTTGGCTACATCCATATCAAGTACATGCATTTTCCCTACATGGATAATTTAAATGATAAGAGCCGATGGGACCGTTACCTGTCGCCCGAGGAAAAAGCCCGGGTGGAAGTTTTGCTGTCAGAGCCGGCTCGTGCGAGAGAAAAATTGCCGTTCGCCATGGCTTTAAGCGGCGACCTGCGTTTGCTTGAAGCCGTGCCGGAATTTAAGACCGCGGAAGTGGATCCGTTCAAAGCGTTTTTCGGAATGTACAATCTCTTGCTCGATCAGAAATTTTTGGCGCGCTGGATGGCTCAATCTGAATTCCGCAACGACTTGTCGCTGCTGCGCAAAGTGTATCAGGCCAAACTGTCGAGCCTCGACGAGAAGTTGCGCGACATGCTCAACCTCTATGGGCGCAAAGATCTAATGGAAAATACTTTGGTGGTGTTGATGGGCGATCACGGCGAAGCCCTGATGGAGCACAATATGCTCGGCCACGGCAATCACGTGTACGATGAGATTCTGACTCTGCCCGTGATGGTGCGCTACCCGCAAACCCGCTTGCCGGGAGTGTTTCACGTGCGCGACCAAATTTATATGGGAAGCCTGGTGGACTGGCTGAAACAAGTGGTGACCACCGGCCACCGCGAAAAACAATTCGTTGCGGATCTCACCGCGAATCCGCGCAACTCCTACATTGTGTCCCGCAACTGCACCAACAATATCCATTCCGTGCGTCTGGACAACCGCTGGAAGTTCATCCTCGACCGCGTGAAACGCGAAAAACTATTATTTGATTTGAAGAAGGACCCACAAGAAAAAACCAACGTCTACGACCAACACCCCGAAGTCGCCGCCGACCTCGAAATTTACCTCACCAACCACCTACCCGATCTGGAAAAAATCACCGACCCAACCCCCTGCAAACTCTAAAATGTCTCAAAATGTCTCGGAGCCTTTTTTGCGTTTCACCGCGTCAGTCCGGCCGGGCGTCCGGTTGACGGGCAATCGGGAAACTCAAATCAGCTGGGGGAGTAAACTAATATGGTGCCAAAATTGAATTGGATTCCGATATGGAATTTAATACGCCGTTCAACGAAAACAGCCTTCCTTACAGCATTTGCTCCCGAACTATAAATAAAGATTGGTTCGGCATGAGCATGACGGATGTCTGGAGCATTCTTTCAGAACAAATTCATTTCATTGCTCACGCTTATAAAATTCAGATCTATTCATTCATCGTCATGAGCAATCATTTTCACCTTCTTGCCTCTGCTCCACTGAACAATTTGCCGACCGCCATGCAATTTTTTTTGGCACAAAGTAGCCGTCAAATTACAAAATCAGTGGGGCGAATCAATCACACATGGCGAGCAAAATATTTTCGCTGCCAAATTCGCACTGACCGCTACTATCTCCATGCTTATAAGTATTTTTATAGAAATCCGGTTGAGGCTGGCATTTGCCGATTTGTTGAAGAATATCCTTTCAGCACTTTGCATGGACTGATTGGCGCGGCACCGTTGATTGTACCGGTTCAATATGACGACACTCTGTTTTCGGACTTTGAGGGCACTTTGGCTTGGCTAAACAAAGGAACGATTGCTGAACATCGCGAGGCCGTTCGAAAGGCTTTGAGGAGACGTCAGTTCAGACTTCCAAGGGAAGCCAACGTGGGCAAAAGCCACCCGTTGGAAAGCCAACTTTATTAATTGCGGCCGCGAGATCGCGGAGGCGTTTGCTGTTGATTGCGCTTAGGCATTTCCAGCACAAAGTCTTCCGTCAATGGCTGATAGAAATCAGCTGCCGCCTTCATTTCGGGCGACGTTGTTTCGGGCCATGACCAAATTTCAGTGCGGCAGCCACGCGACCGGAGATACCAAATCAGCGGCAAAAAATCCTTATCGCCTCCGAGAATAATTGCGACATCAATTTTCTCGGCCATGGTGACTGCATCGACAACAAGAAATGTATCGGCATTTTTACTGGGCCGGCGGATTTCGCCGCCAAGGCTCGACCAGAATGATTCAAATTCAACGGAAATATCTTTGAAAATTGGTTTGTAATAGAGAATCCGAATGATTTCGCGATCCCCGACCCGCTCCAGAATTTTTTTATAATCAGTGCGGCCTTCGTGATGTTTCAAACTCGACATTTCAATATTTTCGGCGTCGACAAATATCGCGACTTTCTGAAACAGTAGATTCTTCTGCTTATTCGTATTTGGACGTGCTTTGTTTTGAGCTTCCGGACGTGTCATGCCACTCCCACTTAAATTGATGCCCCGTACTGCAAAAAAGGCTCCGAGACATTTTATGATACTGGCAAATTGTCGTTAATGTCGACAAGGGTTAAAAAATGGCGCGTTTGGGTTACTTTTAGGGGAGGTTTGGGGGAGGCCCTGCGGCACAGATTTCGTAATAAGAACTGGACATAACGCTCTACGAATTATCCTCTAGTTCGATCGAGCGAACTGGGCCTTGCCACCCAAAAACGGGCCAATAATATTGGTCCGTTTTACTTTTTGGAGTGCTTGGACGTGATAACGGTATGGATATTACCGCGCACGTTAAAATCGCCCACGACCTCGATGTCCCAGGGGTCTAAAAGATCGACAAGATTCTGCAAAATCTGATTGGTCACATCCTCGTGGAAGACCTTCTCGTCGCGGAACTGATTGATGTATAGTTTCAGGCTCTTAAGCTCCACACACCACTTGTGCGGGACATACTTGATGCGGATCGTAGCAAAGTCGGGGAAACCCGACCTGGGGCACAGGCAAGTGAACTCAGGGCATGTAAATTCAACAGTGTACCGCCGCACAAGAGTGCGGTTCTCGAAACGCTCGAGTTTGTTATTTTTCACGGCCGTTTGGCCGTAGAGTTCGGTTCCCACTTCAAGGTCTGTTGACATGTTCGACACCTTTAGAAAAATTCTCTAGACGTGACGTCTCGAGCATTTCAAAAAGGCACTTTAGTGCCGCAGCACTTGTTTCGCAACGCATAATTTGGTAAATATAGGAGTATGCGCGTGGGAATTGGATGCCAAACACTGATCTTTTTGACGCTAGCGATGGCCTTATCAGGCTGTGCCGGCAGGCAGACCGTCGCCGGCTGTGATCAGCGCGATTGGTTTGAACTCGGCCGTCACGATGGCGCCCAAGGGGTCACCGACGATCAACTCAACAAACACTCCCGCGATTGCCGCAAACAAATCCGCTCCGACTGGGAAACCATGTACATCAACGGACGCAACGCCGGCCTGGTGGAATACTGCACGGCTGAGAACGCCTTTGAACTGGGTAAAATGGGCTTAGCCTACATGTTCGTGTGCCCTAGCACCGTCGAACCGCAATTTCTCAGCGGCTACCGCAAAGGCCAGCGCGCCCGTGAACTGGAAATGGAAAACAAAAAGCTTGAGGGCAAAATCGACAACATTTCCGAAAAACTAAACACGTCGAGCAACGATTTTGAGAAAACCCGCATGACCACCGAGCTGATGCAGCTGCAAGCGCGCAAGTCGCAGAACGAAACCGAACTCAACCGCAACTTCTCAAAGCGCCAATAATTTTTCCGGATTATCAAAACAACGCAAAAAATAGTTAGCCAGGATTTGACGCTTTTGCTGGTCGTCCACGCGCGCTTGCCGCGGCAGTTTTTGCAGCGCCAAATGAGCATGATAAAAAATCAAACTGGCCGCCACTGAAATATTAAAGCTTTGGGAAAAACCCAGCATGGGCACGCGGAAGCAGCCATCCACCTCGCGCTTTAAAGCCTCGCTCACGCCGTCCTTCTCATTGCCGAGCACGATCGCCGTGGGCTTTGACCAATCGATATTCTCAATGGAATGTTGCGTGTTGAGATCGGTGGCCCAGATTTGGAATCCATCGTGGCGTAACGTCCGCACAGCCTCACATGGGTCCGCGTGCGTGTGAATATCCAACCACTTCTCCGCGCCCTTTGTCACCCGGTTGGCGGCCTTAAACTTGCCACCCGGCTGATCGATCAGATGCATGCGCATAAATCCAAACGCCTCAAAGGAGCGCATCACAGCGCTGACATTGCCGCGATCGTAGATATTCTCCAGCACCGACACAAGATGCAGCGACCGGTTGGACACCACTTGATCGAGGCGTTGCAGACGCTCATCGGTCATCATTGGCTTTAGAGTTTTAAAAATATGCTCGACCTCAAATTCGCGTTCCCCGACTTTGAGCGGATCACTCCAGCTCAAACGGTGGCGTTTAAAGTCTAAATCTTCGTCCATGGTTGCAACTGTTTCTTTTGGAATTCCGGCAAGGCAAAGGCCGCCCGGTGCACCTCGGAGTTATAGTACGTGCAGCCCGGGATCGCACCGGGTTTTATGTCCTTCACCGGATGATGTTGGCGCGAGGCCCACATAAACGACCACAACCCGCCCGGATAGGTCATATTGGTGAAGTTGTACATGCTGACCCAATCAAACAGAGGGGCCGCGATTTCAAGCAGCGCCGATTGAGTTTCGGCTTCGTAAAACGCGCTCTCGCCCTGAGCCACTACAATTCCATCGTCGGCCAAACGGTTGGCGACAGTATTGTAAAACTCCGGACCGAACAGGCGTTCGGCCGCGCCGTTGGGATCGGTGCTGTCGACTAAAATCAAATCGTAAGTCTCGCGTGAGTCGCGCATAAAGGCTACGCCGTCGCCGACGACCAATTTCAGGCGTTTATCATCAAACACTTTCGCGGTCTGCGGAATGTAGCGCTTGCAAGCGTCCACCACCATGCGGTCGATTTCAACCAAAGTGCAGAGCTCCACCGCCGGATGCCGCAGAACTTCGCGGGCCGTTCCGCCGTCGCCGCCGCCGATGATCAGCACGCGCTTCGGATCCGGATGAACATTCAACGGCACATGCGCCATCATTTCGTGATAAATGCGTTCGTCCCGCTCCGACAGCATAAAACATCCGTCATTGAGCAGCACCCGCCCATGGTGGGAGCTTTCAAACACTTCGACCTTCTGAATCGGTGATTGATCCGAGAACAGGCGCGTTTTCAGAGCCAAACGGAAACTCAGGCCTTCCTTGTATTTCTCTTCGATCCAATCGGTCACGGGCTCTCCTCGAGAGGAACGGCTAACATAGGCTCCTTGGTTTTCAAGTAGTAAGTTGAAAAACCCACCTCATAACCGCAACTGAGGCTTTGGCGCACATCCTGGCGCTGAATAAAAGGTTTTACGTCGAACGATTTGAGTCCGTCATCTGGGTGAAAATAAATCACATCGAAGGAGCGCGGCTGGAACAAGTCCACCACGCTGCGGATCGAAGGCACGATTTTAGAGCCAAGCAGCACATTGGTCTCAAAGCTCACATAGGAGCCATTCTCCTCGGGCGTTACGTGAATGGTGTAATACTCAGGCCCGCAAATGGCGTTGGCCGAATAGCCTTGCGGCTCAAACAGGTGATCATCGATTTGAAAGCCGGGGAAAATTTCTTCCAGCCGCGCCAAATTCGGGCGGCCATGCGCCGGCTTCTGCAAGTTGTACATCAGGATTTCAAGAGTGCAATCCGGGTCCGGCGGCAGAAATGGCTTTTCGCCATGGAACAAAAACAGGTGGTGCTCATCGGTTGAACCAAAACGCAGAGCCTTACCCTTAAAGCGCTCCTGAAGTATCGCGACATCTTTATAAAAATCGGTTTGCTGTTGGTGCGGGTAAAATTCGTTTTTGCGTTCGTAAGTCAACAGATCGACATTCTCGGGGCCCAATGCATCCACCACAAAGGCCGCGGCTTTGACCAAACTGGTGCGGCCGCAGGTGATCATGGTGATTTTGTCATCCCACACAAACAGGCTGGATTCCGACAGCAAATAGGCCGTGAGGGAATCATTGGAAATTTGTGAGAGAATTTTAGCACTGGCGAGCTCGACGGTTTGGCGCCAAAAACCCGGGTCCCGGCGCAGAAAGCCCGCACCCTTCGAAACAATTTCGACCTTTTTCTCGGCCCCCTCAAACCACATAAAATCGTCTTAAACGAAAGCCGGGGGTAAATGCAAGCTGGTTTGTGGTTGCGAATCACTCAACAGAATCTTACAAGGTGCTATGCAACTGATTTCGGTAATTGTTCCAACCTTTAATAGAGATTCAGTTTTACTTAGAGCACTCGAGTCGGTGGTAAAACAAACATATTCCAATTGGGAGTTAATCGTCGTCGACGATGGTTCCACCGATGCCTCAGACAAAATCTTTTCAGAATGGGCCAATAAACCGGCGTTGGCACCAAAGCTTAAGTGGCTTTCAACCGGCGGCAATTTTGGCGTGAGCCGCGCACGCAACCTCGGTGTCACCCACGCGCGCGGCTCCTGGCTGGCGTTTCTGGATTCCGATGATGAATGGCTTCCGGAAAAATTGGCCATGCAAGCGCCCCTCACCCGCTCCTTTAAGTGGATTCATGGCGAGGAAATTTGGATTCGCAACGGTTTGCTGGTGAACCCGCCAAAAAAATATAAAAAGTCAGGCGGCCGGATATTTAGCAACTCCGTGGACATCTGCTGTGTAGGCGCCTCCACCGTGTTAATTGAGCGCGGGATTTTTGAAGCGGCCAATGGTTTTCGCGAAGATTTTCCCGTATGCGAGGATTACGATTTGTGGTTAAAGCTCGCCAGCCGCTATGCAGTGGGATTTATCCCTGAGCCTGTTGTGCGGAAATTCGGTGGACATGCCGACCAACTCTCGACCCGCTTTGCTGGCATGGACTATTTCCGCTGCAAAAGCTTGACTGAACATTTGGAAAATCCGCATCTGTCCAATGAGGAGCGCAATCATGTGGCGCAAACTCTGATCAAAAAATCTGAAATATTAGCGGAAGGCGCGCGCAAGCATGGCGCCCCATGGGCCTTACGGCTTTAGCGCCTTGACCGCGAGCCAAAGCCCGGTTTCGGTGGCATAGCGGCGCCCGCGTTCGGAATCCAGAGGAATTTTATAGGGTAAAGTTCTGCGCTCGTGAAAATCGACCTTGCCGATTTTTAGAGCCACGGTGAAGCCGTCTCCATCCATGGCCAATTTAAACTCGGCATCGCCCCCGGTTGAATACTTGATCTTAGGTGCAGGCAAATTGCTTTGCAGCAGGTGATGCCGCGCCAGAAATAACCTGGGAGCCAGCACTCCTTCACTGACATCATCACTGACATTCACGGTCTTATCCGGCCACAGGCGCAGTAAATCTTCCGTGAGGTCTTTGCTGGATTTAATTTGTGATGGTCCCAATAAAAGATCCATCTCGCGCAAAATCCCTAAGTGAGTCTTGGCGTTGGCGTAGAGTTTCACCTTCACATAGGGTACTTGTGCGCGGTAGCCGACTTCGAGCCCGGAGCCCGCGATGACCTTCTCAACCAATTCAGCCACTTCGCTTTCGGGCACGGCAAAAAATGTCCAGTGATGCCAGTTCAATTCGGCGGCGGGCACGATTTTTTTCAGTCGCGGCACAACCTCGCCCTTCCACATGGCTTCCAGCTCGCGCGGCGGTCCGGGCAAAACGAAATAATGGGAGTCCTTTAGTTTATAACAAAATCCCAGGGCGGTGCCGGAGCTGTTGAGCAGGCGTTCACAATTTTTCGGGAAAAAACATTGGTGCTTATGAGCTTCGCGCAACGGCAACTGGCGCTTCTGGTAAAGGACCTCAAGATCCTTCCACACCGTCTCGTCAAACTCGAGCGGCTGCGCGAAAAATTCGGCCATGCATTCGCGGGTGATGTCGTCGGTGGTGGGACCGAGCCCGCCGGTCACAATAATCAAATCACCCTCGGCCCAGCGCAAAGTCTTGATCAATTCTTCGCGCTGGTCGCGCACGCTCAAATGACTGTAAACGCGCACGCCCATTTTCTCGAGTTGTGTGCCGATCCAAGCCGCGTTGGTGTTCACCACCTCGCCCGCGGTGATTTCAGTTCCAATTGTAAGAAGATGTGCTTTTGTCATGGTTACCGAATCTAGACTATGGCATAAATTGAAGCATGCCGCAAAAGAAAGCCCCAGGTTTGCGCACACAATTTTTTTCGCGTGGGTTAAAACTCGCCAAGGCCTCGGTCGGTGCCGGCCGCTTTGCCGCTCACCGCTGGCTTAATCCCAATTCTGACGTTAGCAAAGGATGGCTCCGTCATATCGAACTTTTAGTCCAGGAGTTGGGCCAGCTCAAAGGCAGCGCGATGAAGGTGGGCCAGACTCTTTCATTGTATGGCGAAAGTCTGTTTTCCAAAGAAGTGAATGAAATGCTGAAGTCGCTCCAGCAAAATTCGCCGCCGTTATCCTGGGATGTGATGGAGCCAGTGATCCAACGGGAACTGGGAACCGAAAAATTCAGTGAGCTTGAAATCGACCAAGTCGCTTTGGCTTCGGCCTCCATCGGCCAAGTCTATCGCGCGCGAGTCAAATCTTCAGGCCTTTGTCTCGCGCTAAAGGTTCAATATCCCGAAGTGGATCAGGCGATTGAGACCGACATGAAGCTTCTCGGGCTTATCCTTGGTTTTCCAGGATTGTTTCCCGGCGGGCTGAAGTTGGATAAAATCTTAGCCGAAATCAAAGAGATGTTCAGGCAGGAATTAAATTATGAATTGGAGTTTCAGTTTATGGAGAAATTCCGCCGCCATCTTGAACATGATCCGCGCTACTTTGTACCCCGGCCCGATGCGCGCTATTCCACATCTAGAATTTTGGCCACGGAGTTGATCGAGGGCCACCGGGCCGACTCGCCGGAAGTGCAAGCGCTGCCTGAGGTGCGCCGCAACCGCCTGGGCGCGGCGTTTCTGGATCTGTATCTGCGCGAACTACTTGATTTTAGACTGGTGCAAACCGATCCCCATTTGGGCAATTATCTGGTGCAAATACGGCCGTCAGGCGAAGACCGGCTCGCGCTGTTTGACTTCGGCGCCGTCCGCTCGGTG
>JANMVK010000752.1:0-3930 GCA_031392725.1 Pseudobdellovibrionaceae bacterium | reverse complement strand
GGAAAACACCGGCGAGCGCAAAGATTTCTTGGCCGTTAAGGGCACTCATTTTACCGGCCGCGACTTGAATCTCCCGGAAATGAAAGACTCAGCGGGAGAAGTCATGGAGTTGGACGTAATCCCCGAAATGTATTTGTCATTTATTAAACCCTCATGAGCAGCATGAAATCGGTATTCGCGGTTTATCAAAATTTATGGCCTGAGGATAAGCGGCCCAATCTTGAACCGCTGCTGAGCCGCGTGCCGGTTTTGCATTTCCCCGAGGACCGCGACAAGTTTTCCCAGGTGATGCCGCATTTGGTGGTGTTGGTGGTGCGCAAGGTCGTGATGAAGGATTTGCTCGGCCTAATCGATTTGGGTTTTGAGCATATTGTGCAGATGGACCGTTCGGATTTTGCCAAGGAACTTTTGGCTTCAAGTCTGATGACTCTGCGGCCCCAAGCTTTTTTAAAAAATCCCATTCCGTTTTTCCTCAGCGGGTTTGATTCCGACCGGATCATTTCCGACCCTGACCGCCATTTGATTTTGCGTTTCACCAAACAATCGGAAAAAACCACACTGCTGGATTGGCTGGGAGTTTTTCTCGACCGCAATCCCGCGACGTCGACCATTCGCGACCTGTGCCTGCAAGCCGCGGATGAAATGGTGTCCAATGCCTTGTTCAACGCGCCGGTGCGGCCGAGCGGAAAGCGCGCTTACAAGGATTTGCCGCGTGACTCGGAGATTGAACTGCCGAGCAGCCAAGCCTGTTCGCTATTCGCCTGTTTCGCCGATGAGCGGGTGGTCCTGGGTTGCGAAGATCCCTTTGGTTCACTGAACAAAACCCAACTGCTCGAGCATTTGCGCGATGTCTTCCGCAACGATCAGGCCTCGGTTAAATATTCCACGGGTGGCGCGGGCTTGGGCTTCCGCCACCTGATTGAAAATGCGGCCAATTTTTACGTTCTGGTCAATCAGGGTAAATCCACTCTGGTCGCGTGCGGATTTATTTTGAAGGGCCTTAAGGCCAATATGGCCGTTGAAAAACATATGCACTTAAGTTTTCACGAGTAGAGTCCGGGTCCGGAACTTGCAATTTCCTCACGGCAGTATGCGAACTAAATATATATTGTTTCTGAGTGCGATTTTAATCCCTCTGACGATTTCGACGTCCGTTTTTGCCGCAATCACCAAGGGTCCGCGGCGCCCCGTTTCTCTCGTGGATCTGGAAATTGAGGCTTATTTTGAATCGACCGGAAGGATTCTTGTGGAGCTCCTCGCCGGAGTGGTGCAAGACGAAGCCGCGCAGCTCAAGCTGAGTGGTGAGGCGAATCAGGAATTTCCGGTGGTGGCGGCGCTGGAGCCGGGCTCGCATGCGGAAGACACTTTGGTTGATGAACTCGATCAGAGTTTGGCGCGGGCGTTTACCCATATCGCGCACTATCCCAATGACAAAACCATCAACGAGGCCGTTCAAGAATTATATTATTTGTTTATTAAACATGTGGGGTCGGAGATGTTGAATTCGGAACACACGGCCGAACTACTGAAAGCGGAAATCCGCCGGGTGGTAAAACCGCTCAAACAAAGACACCCAAATTCTTGCATGGCTTTGTTGAGCGGCAACCAATATTTTGAAAATTTACATTAAGAAATACTAGTAACGTCCGCCGCCGCCGCCGCGTCCGCCGCCGCCGCCACGTCCGCCGCCGCCGAAGCCGCCACCACCGCCGCCACGTCCACCGCCACCAAATCCGCCGCCGCCGCCGCCACCAGTGCGGGGTTCTTGGGGTTTAGCTTCGGAGACATTCATTTGACGGCCTTCGTGTTCTTGGCCGTTCATGGTCTCGATGCATTTTGCTGCTTCGTCGTCGCTCGACATTTCCACAAAGGCAAAGCCTTTGCTGCGTCCGGAATCGCGGTCAGTGATGACCTTGGCCGATTCAACGGTGCCGTACTGAGCAAACAGGTTAGTCAGATTATCGGAATCTACCGAAAAGGCGAGATTACCGACGTATAATTTTTTTCCCATGAAAACCTCCAGAGGCTGGGAGCCGCGCGGAGGATTGAACGGAATGCTCAAGGACTCTTATAGCGACAAGATGGGCGTAAACTAGCAGCAATTACCTTTAGGTGATAGGTGAATTTTTAGCCACCTGAGTGCTCTCAGATGCGATAAAACCGCACCCAGCCGCTGAGCACCGGTTAAGCCTATCTTTAGTCGCGTTCCGGGCCTTTGGCCTAAGAAAAGGCCCCTAAAACTCCGATAAATTTTTCGTGAAACCTCAGGTCGCGGCCGACCTCAAAGACGCCTTTTTATCGGTGGATGCCCAAATTAAGGCCGGCCATATTCAGGCCGCCGCCGGACATCTTTCCCGCCTGGCGGGTGAATTTACCATGAAGCGGTGGTCCCATGAGGACCGGGTGTCATTTGCGGAATTGTGCCGCCGTTCCGGTCTTTTTACCTTGGGTCTTCGCACTCTGGCCCCGATGATCCGGGGAGACGCCGGTCTATTGAAGCCGGCGCCCGTCCGGTGGATGACGACCTATGCGGCGCTTTTGACGAAGGTAGGGTCTTTGGATGAGGCGATTCAGATTCTAGAGCTGCAATCCGAGGCGGACTCAGACATTGATCTGTATCTGGCTTATGCACACTTAGGCCGGTGGGATTACAAAACGGCAGGAACTTATTTAGAGCGCTATCTAAAATGGCCTGGCCTTGGCGACTATCAGCGCATGGTCGGCATGGTGAATTTAGCGGCGGCCCAAGTTAAAAACTTGGAGTTTGGCCCGGCCTCGGAGCTCCTCGGCACCATTCGTCAGGAGTGCCACGCGCGAAATTGGAAATTACTATCACGTAATTCGTTGGAAATATCGGCGGAGTTGGCCATCGAACGTGGAGACCTAAATTCCGCGGAACAATTTATTGGCGGCATTGAAACCGAAGCTACGAGTGACCGCTATGATCTGTTTGTTGTCTTGCAGAGATCCCGCTTGGCATTGCTCCGCTTCGGTCCGAATGTAAAGACCTTGGGCGCGCTCGCGGAGGTGCGAAAAACCGCGCTGGGCATGGATCAATGGGAGCCGGTGAGAATCATTGACTCAGTGGTGGCGGACCGCACGGAGAATCAAGGCTTGGCGGACCGGGTTTTTTTTGGAACTCCCTATCCTAGCTTCTGTTCGCGATTGTTGGAGCGTCTGCAGAGTTGGTATTCTCCCAGCGAACATTTTGTTTGGACTCCTTGTGAGGAGCCGCACCCGGTGAGGAATTTTGACGTTGCCATGGGCGGGGAGCCGGGCGGCCCGGCCGCTATGAAGGCCGGCCAGGCCAAGCATCGTTTGCTGGTGGCCTTGACTGCGGATTTCCATAGGCCCGCATCCATCGGCGCGCTTCACTCACAGATATTTCCCGCGCAATATTTTAATCCCATGACCGCGCCACAGCGGGTGGCCAACGTGGTGAACCGGTTGCGAACTTGGTGCAGGGACGAAAACCTTGATATTCAGATTTCGATGTCGGCCTATCGTTGTCAAATTGACCCGAGGTCCTCGTTGGGCTTTGAATTTCACCTAAGTTCGCGCCAACAGCGGCTGGATGACTCCACCGGATTTCGCGTGAGCTTAGAAAAATTAAAAGCCACCGCGGATGGAGCGTTTAAGTCGGAACTTGCCGCTCGCCGTCTCAATTTATCCCTACGAAGCGCCAACAATCTCCTGAAATGGGGATGCGATCATCAAATTCTGGAGCGCTCCGGGCGTGGCCGCGCGACTCGCTACAAATTTTCAGCTTAAGACACAATAGGCTGCCGGACTTTTGGGATCAGAGTGCCTCAGTCTGAGAAGGCCCGCGTTTTTCCGGCGAATTTCAGTCCCCTTTTGATTAGGCCAGCTAACGCAGAACTACTTTTTCGTTGATAACTTATGAATGCCGAAGTCATATATGTTCTCGCC
>JANMVK010000698.1:0-2287 GCA_031392725.1 Pseudobdellovibrionaceae bacterium | reverse complement strand
CGGAAGTTTTTGGCGATTTCATAAACCTTTTCAAAGCCGCCCACGATCAGGCGCTTTAAGTATAACTCCGGAGAAATCCGCAAAAATAATTTCATATCGAGAGCGCGGTGATGGGTGGAAAACGGATAAGCCGCGGCTCCTCCGTAAATCGGCTGGAGCGTGGGCGTGTCCACTTCTAAAAATCCGGCGTCATCCAAAAATTTCCGCACTTCGCGGACAATCCTCGAGCGGGTGATAAACACCTTGCGTGACTCTTCATCGGTGATCAGGTCCAAGTGGCGGTGGCGGTATTTAATTTCCACATCGGCCACGCCATGGAATTTCTCCGGCAACGGCTCGATGCTTTTGCAGATAATTTGAAACTCTTTGGTGTGCAGCGAGAGCTCACCCTTTTTGGTTTTAAAAATATTGCCCTTGATGCCGACCCAGTCGCCGAGGTCGACATGATCAAAAAACTTTTTGCCGCTGTCGCTAAGGTCATCGACTTTGACATAAGCTTGCAGGGAGCCCGTTTGATCCTGAAAATTAAAGAACGCGGCCTTGCCCATATCCCGCTTGGTCATCAAGCGTCCGGCCATCACCACATCGCCCGCCACATGCTCGCCGGCTTCAATACCGGAGTGCTTCAACAAAACTTCAGCCGCTTTATGAGTGGGTTTAAAATTGTGCGGAAAAGGGTCCAGGCCCAACTCGCGGAGCTGAGCTAACTTTTTCTTTTTTTCGGCCCGTAAGGGATTGTCTTTGGGTTCCAAATTAACCGCGGAAAATGTCCATTATACTTTTAAGCAAGGTCACCGCCTCTTTGCGCGGGCGCTGGAAGGCATTGCGGCCCATGATGCTGCCGAAGGAACCACCCAGTGCCAGTTCTTTCACTTCTTTTAAAATGTCCTCGGTGCTCTTCGCTTCGCCCCCGCTGAAAATCACAATGCGGCGGCCGTTAAACGCCGACTCCACCACATGCCGGACGCGGTCGCTTAACTTTTCGATTTTAATATTCTGCTCTTTATAGACTTTCGCGGCATCGGACTGTTCGATGTGCGAGGTGGGCGGTTTGATTTTAATAATATGAGCGCCCAATTGCGCCGCGATCTGCGCGCAATAGGCGATCACATCGACCGCGGTTTCGCCGTCCTTCGACAGACCTTCCCCGCGCGCGTAGGCCCAGATCACCACGGCTAATCCCGCCTTCTTAGCGTCCGCAGCCATTTTCTGAATTTCTTCATACTGGGTTTTGCGTTCCGCGGAACCCGGATAAATCGTGAAGCCGATAGCGCAGCAGCCAAGGCGGAGCGCATCGTCCACACTCGAAGTCATCGCCGACACCGGATTGGCTTTAGGTTTAAACAGTGAATCGGAATTGTTTACTTTTAAAATCAGCGGAATCTCACCGGCGAACTCGCGCGCTCCGGCTTCGATAAATCCCAGCGGAGCGGCGTAAGCGTTGCAGCCTGATTCGATCGCCAAAGAATAATGATAAGTGGGATCATAAGCATCGGGGTTCATCGCAAAACTTCGTGCCGGACCGTGCTCAAAACCTTGGTCAACAGGAAGAATTACCATTTTTCCAGTTCCAGCCAATTTACCGTGATTTAACATACGGGCAAGATTGGTTAGAACTCCCGGGTTATCGGCTCCATACCAACTCAATATCTCTCTAACTCTTGGCGTCATCTGAGGCTCCTGAAATTCAAAATTTGGTTCCCAAAAGTATTCAGTCCCCTAGGCGAAATCAAGGGATATAATGGCCGCGTCCATGAGTGAACTCATCAAGACGCGCCTCGCGCCCTTTCGCAACAAGAGCTTCCGCTGGTTTTTCATCGCCCAAACTCTCTCGTTGGTGGGCACCTGGTCGCACGATCTCGCCCGCTCATGGATTATTGCGGCCGCCACTCAATCCAGCGGGGCTCTGGGTAACCTGAACATGGCGATTGCCGTGCCGTGTTTGTTCTTAATTCTTCATGCCGGCGTGATTGTCGACCGCACCGACGTGCGCCGCATGATCCAGTGGACCAAGTCCATTCTGGGGATCGCCTCGATCCTTCTCGCCTGCATTACTCATTTTTCACATCTGGAAATGTGGCATCTTATTGTGTTCGGACTGGTCGAAGGCGTGGTGATTTCCTTCGACTCGCCCGCGTTTCAGGCGGTGATTGTGCGCATGGTGCCGCGCGCGGATTTTCAGCAGGCCATTGCGCTCAACTCCACGAACTTCCACACTTCGCGCATGCTCGGCCCTCTGGTGGCGAGCTGGCTGATGTACTGGCAGGGACCCGCGCTGGTGTTTTTG
>JANMVK010000466.1:0-3269 GCA_031392725.1 Pseudobdellovibrionaceae bacterium | reverse complement strand
GGTCACGGCCAAAGTTTGAAAACCCTTAGCCGCTAACTCCAGAGCTGGATAAAAGGCGCTGTCATAGCCGCCGACTTTAGCATCCACGCGCATCACATGCGGACGGCAACCGAGCACCAGGCCGAAGCCGCGTGACGACGGCAAGCGCACCACACTCACCGACTCTTCGCAATCGCGCACGGTTTTAGCGCCCACGCGCTGATCATACTGTTCAAAAATCCAACGGCGGGAAGTGCCTTCCACCGACTCCAAGGCGGCCGGCAAATTCAACTTGGGAGCGGTCACCGGTTTTTGATCGTGCGGCTTCCACGGCTGATACTTGCGCTCATACAGAGGCGCATTGTCGATCAGGACACGCGGATCCATGCTACAAATCATCTCGCCCTTCCAGAACAGCTCCACCTCAGGGCCCTGCCACACTTCACCGAGCACGCAGGCATCCAGACCCCAGTGCTCAAATACTTTGCGCACAGCCTCGAATTTTTTCGGTTCGCATATCAACAGCATTCGTTCCTGACTCTCGGACAATAAAATTTCCTCAGGGCCCACGGAAGAGTCGCGCAGCGGAACGCGGTCGAGATGGATTCTAAAACCCACACCGCCCTTACCGGCCATTTCAAAACTACTTGATGTCAATCCGGCCGCGCCCATATCTTGAATGGCCACGACGAGATCTTGTTTCATCACTTCAATGCAGCTTTCAATCAACAGCTTTTCAAAAAACGGATCGCCGATTTGCACCGTGGGGCGTTTGCTTTCGCTATCGGAGGCGAAGGACTCGCTGGCCATGCTCGCGCCGTGCACGCCATCGCGCCCGGTTTTGGCGCCGACATAGACCACGTAGTTGCCATTGCCGCGCGCATTGCTGGTGACGACGGGATCGCCTTCGCAAAACAAGCCCACCGCGAGGGCATTGACCAAAATATTATTATTGTAGCTCGAATGAAATTCGGTTTGCCCCGTGATCGTGGGCACGCCCACGCAATTGCCGTAACCGGCGATGCCGCTGACTACACCTTCCACCAATTGAGTCATACGCGGGGCCGAGGGTTCGCCGAAACATAAAAAATTGGCAAGGGCGATGGGCCGCGCGCCCATGGTGAAGATATCGCGCAGTATTCCACCCACGCCGGTGGCCGCTCCCTGATAGGGCTCAATAAAGCTCGGATGATTGTGGCTTTCCATTTTAAACGCCACTTTTTCGCCCTGGCCCAAATCAATCACGCCGGCATTCTCGCCCATGCTTTGCAAAACGCGGGGGGATTTAAAGGCGAATTTTTTTAAATGAATTTTTGAACTCTTGTAAGAGCAATGCTCGCTCCATAGCGCGGAAAACAAAGCCCACTCGATGCCTTCCGGCTCGCGGCCGAGCAGCTTCTCGATGCGCCCATACTCGTCGCGGGAGATCCGGTACTTTTTTAGTTGTGTTTCCAACTCGCTCATTAAATCCTCAACAAATTTTCTAAAATCACACGGCCATCAGAACCGCCCATCCACTCCGCCACCGCGCGCTCCGGATGCGGCATTAACCCGCACACATTTTTGCCCGCGTTGCTGACGCCGGCGATATCATCCAACGCCCCATTGGGATTTTCTTTATAGGTCAACCACACTTGGTCCTGGTCCCACAACCGCTTCAACTCATCGGTCTCGGCGTAAAAGCGGCCTTCCCCGTGGGCGATGGGCAAACGCATGGGTTTATCGGCGCCCCATTTGGTTTTGGCTTCAGGTTTGAGCTCGACCCAGCGGTCGATAAACTTGCGCTTCTCATTGCGCACCAGAACTCCGGGCAACATTTTGGATTCACATAAAATCTGAAAGCCATTGCAAATGCCGAGCACTGGCACGCCTTTAACCGCGGCCTCACCGACCGATTTCATCACCGGGGCTTTGGCGGCCAGAGCTCCGCAGCGCAGGTAATCGCCGTAGGAAAATCCGCCGGGCACCACCAGCGCGGAGTAATCATTCACTTGAAATTGATTCTCGTACCACAGCCATTCGGGCTTAAGGCCGACCATCTCCACCGCCTGCCAGATGTCGCGGTCGCAATTGGTGCCGAGAAAGCGGACAATTCCGATCTTCTTCATTTCCTTACAACTTCCAATTCAAACGTTTCGATTAAGGGATTGTACAAAACAAATTCCGTGATCTCTTTGGCCTTCGTCAGAGCCTTGGCCTCATCGGTCTCGCCGATGTCCAGCTGGACATATTTACCCACCCGGCACTGCGAGACTTCGCGCTTGTGAGCGCGCAAGGTGCCCTCAACCGCCCGGCCTTGAGTGTCGAGCACTTCGTTCTTCGGCAAAATCTTGACGCCGATCTTCATGTTAAAACTCCTTTAAGACGAGTGAGAACTTCCCGGTACGATTCTTCAATGCGGTCGAGATCCCGGCGGAAGCGGTCTTTGTCGAGCTTCTCACCGGTTTTGGTGTCCCATAGACGGCACGTGTCGGGCGAAATTTCATCGGCGAGCAGCAGTTCGCCCTTTCCGTCGCGGCCAAACTCCAATTTAAAATCAATCAGTTCCATGCCGGCCGAGAGGAACACGCCTTGCAAAACTTTATTCACTTTCAAAGCGCCCGCGCGCAATTCATCCAACTCGGCTTTGGACGCCGCCGCCTGCATAAACAGCGCTTGGTCATCGCTGACAAAGGGATCCGCCAGAGCATCATCTTTATAATAAAATTCCACCAGCGGCCCCGGAAGCGGAGTGCCTTCCTCTTTGCCCAATTTTTTCGCGGTCGATCCCGCCAGCCGGTTGCGCGTCACCACTTCGAGCGGTATCACGCGCACTTTGCGGCACACCAGCTCGTGATCATTTACTGAATCCAAAAGATGAGTGTGAACTCCGGATGCTTCCAGTTTTTTATAAAGCAGCGTGGTGATTTGGCAATTCACCGCGCCCTTGCCGGCGAAGCTGGATTTTTTTTGCGCATTAAAGGCGGTGAGTGAATCTTTGTACTCCACCCAAATCAAATCATCGCTCAAAACAACCGCGAACATTTTTTTGGCCTTGCCCTCGTAAAGCATCTCGCCCTTAGCGTATTTCATTTATCCAGCACTCCGTCTAAAACTCCAATAATCCGTTTCACTACTATCCCACAAACTGCCGCGTGCCAGCGCATCCCGCAGACCGCTGCCCGCCGGACTCTCCGCCAGGAACTCGGCATTGTTGCCGAAGAAGACATGGACATTATTGCCATTGTAATTAGCCGTGGCGATATCCGGCCGTCCATCGTGGTTGAAATCCGCCACGGCGGCGCTGATGG
>JANMVK010000713.1:0-8231 GCA_031392725.1 Pseudobdellovibrionaceae bacterium | reverse complement strand
CCCACTTTAGGGCCGGTCTGGCCGAACTTGGCGTTGTCGGCGGCAATCGTGAGATCGCACACGACGTGCAGCACATGGCCCCCGCCAATGGCATAACCGGCCACCATGGCGATCACAGGTTTCGGCATTCCACGAATTTGTTTTTGCACATCTAAAATATTTAACCGGGGTACGCCGTCCTCGCCGACATATCCGGCATGGCCGCGCACTTTTTGATCTCCGCCCGAACAAAAGGCGTCAGGTCCCGCGCCGGTCAGAATGATCACACCGACGCCGGCTTCCTCGCGGCAGATTTCCAAAGCGTCTTTCATTTCCTTCACCGTCTGCGGGCGAAAGGCGTTGCGCACTTCGGGACGGTTGATGGTGATCTTGGCAACGCCATCTTCCGTGCGTTCGAACAGAATATCTTTATAAGTTTTTATCGGAATCCAGAGTTCTGTTTTGGAATGCGCCATGATCACTTTCCTTGCGAAAGTTTAGCCAACATATCTTCTTTGTTGCCCTGAACTAGGAATTTAAATCCGCCAATAAATAATTTAATGTGGCCTTCGACATGGGCGCTGGAGTTCACCACTTCAAATCCGCCGATGGAATCTTTGCGTACATAGATGGTTTGATTTTCGGTCGTCTTGAGCTCAACAAATTCATTCATTTTGGTACCCCTGTTCAACCCATTTGCGGATCCAAGTGCTAGCATCCACCGGCAAGCGATGCCCCGCGTTTTCAATGACCGTTATTTGCCCTTGAACCGGCAGCTTTGCCAAGTCCTTCGCGACACTTACATACTTTTGATCCAAAGCGCCAAAGGCCCAGTCCACCGCTTTAGGCAAGTATTTCACGTCATTCGCTTCAAACTGGTGTTGAGTCGGTGACCAATTAATTAAAGATTGTCCAATCATCTCGCGCAGCACCGGGCTCTGGCGGCGCGGGGTTTTGGTGGAGCCGGTGAACACGCTCTGTTCGTTCCACTCCTCCTCGAGGTCTTCCCATGGATCTTCGAGAAAGCGCTGACGCCAGCCCATTTCCCACTCCAGACGCTGCTCGCGGCCCTCGCTCATGGGCAACGGATAGGCCGACATCACGAGGGCGCGCTTAAAAACTTTTGAATTTTTGATCAACGCATTGGTCAGCAGGCGGCCGCCCATGGAGTAGCCCACAGCTTGAACCGGCGTGCCTTTTGCGCGGTCCTGCATTTCATCAAGAAAATGTTCGGTCCATGAATTGAGATCGTGATGAGGCGCCAGCGGACCCGGTTTATAAAGATCCGGCGCCCAAACTTCCACGCTGAGGGGAAGTTGTTTGAGCACTTCATTCCAATCGGAGGGGCCGCCCCAGAAGCCGTGTACGAGAACCGTCATCATGTGTTTTGCTCCCAAGATCTGTTGAACGCGTCGGTGTGTTTAGGGTCGGGGGTAATTTCAAACAGGCGCGGTTTTTTGCCGGATTGATCCGGCGTATCTTGGAGTTGGGAAATTTTTTGATAATTCCAATTCCAAAGTTTTGCCAGACCGGAGAACTCCAGGTCGTGGGCGTTTTCGAATAATTTGTTGTTAAATATTCTTTCAAATATTTTTCCGCCACCGTTGTTGATGACCACGAGATTGATGTCTTGAATGGGCCGCTGCCTCAGCGCCCATGGGCCACTCATGTCATACAGCGCGGAAAGATCACCGATAATTCCCCAGTTGGGAGTTTGTTCGCCGGCCACGCCGATAAATGTGGAAATCAGCCCGTCGATGCCGTTGGTGCCGCGATTGCCGTAAAATTCCCGCTGCGGTCCGCGCTTGGCCACCAAATCCCATTCACGAATGGGCAGTGAGTTGCCGAGAAAAACTTTGGCTCCTGCCGGAATCCATTGGCTGAGCCGGTGGATCCACGCGCATTCGCTAAGGGGAAATTCGATGAGAAGGTCGCCGAGGATGTTGGCCCGCTTTTGATCGGCGGTTCTCTCGGTGAGGTACTGGGCATGGCCATGTTGCCACGGCGTAAAATTATTCTTAAGAGTGCTAAGCGTGTCGAGGCTGAATACTTCTTTATGCCGGGGCAATCCGCTCCACGGTTGGCGCGAGAAGTGTACTACCGGTAAACTATTTTTCTCCAGGTCGCGCCAGAATCTTAATGTGGGGACGTCGCCGATGCGAATCACGCTGTCGAAATCAATTGAGCGCAAAGATTCCTCGCCGCCGCAAATCTCAAGCGCCGACAAATCAGGCGAGCCACGAAGGTGCGACAATGCCTCTAAATAAACCGGACGACGCCACTGCAATAAAATTTGTTTTACTTTTACTGAATCAGAATTATTTAGCCGACCTACTATAACAATTGGCGCAGAGCCAATGACGCTTTGGCTCCCAATACTGGTCCTGGGACTTGTGTTCGGAGCGAGTGCGGAAGTTTCATTGACGCTCCCGCTATGAAAACTGTGCCCGGGCACAGTTTTCGTAGCACCTGCGGCATTTTCGATTTCCCAAGGCGAAACCTTCTCATCAATCAACGGTTCATCAAAACAAATATTCACATGCACCGGCCGGCGGCCGGCGACCAAGGCAAAATCCGAAACATTATCCTCAAGATCCCATGACTTCTCCACATAATGCGAGAAGATCCCCGGCTGCACGATGGTCTGCGGAGATCCGCTGCCACGGTAGCTCACCGGGCGGTCGGCGCTTAATGCCACCAACGGCAAGCCTTGATAATCGGCTTCGACAACGGCGGGCAACAGCTCAGCCACCGCCGTCCCCGATGTGGTGCACACTGCGACCGGTAAGCCCTCACTCTGCATCCGGCCAATGGCAAAAAATCCCGCCGCGCGTTCTTCGTAAAATGAATAAGTCCGCAAACCCGTAGCTTCAGCAAGCAACGCCACAAAAGGTGCATTGCGAGCGCCGGCGCACAACACAATCTCGCGGACACCGGCACGAGCCAACTCCATCAACACTAGCCGGGCACGCTCAATATTTTTCATTGGTGGATTTCCGATAATATTCCCAACTGCCTAACTGTCGCCTCACGCTTCAATCCCAACTCACGCCACTCGCGCTCGGCCACACTTCCTTCGACCACTCCGCAGCCACTCATCACCCAGGCCCGCGCGCCCGACCATTGCAGGCAGCGAATGGCGACCACGCAATACATTTCGTCGTCATTTACAAAACCAAATGGCGCTCCAAAGCGGTGGCGCTCTCCACCGCGCAGACGCAAAAAATCCAAAGCGGCGGCGCGGGGCATGCCGCCCAATGCGGCCGTCGGATGCAACCGGGAAATCAAATCTAAAAACGCCGGCGGTTGGTTCAGTGCCACTTCTATGGGTGTCAGTAAATGTTTTAGGTGGGAGTAATCCTGCTCGCGGGTAAATCCCACACTCACTTCACCGAGTCCGCGCAGCGCCTGATGAATGTTTTCAATCACCAACCGGTGCTCGAGCATTTCCTTCGGATCCGCCAACAGCGAGGGTCCATCAATCAAACCGGTGCCGGCTAATGCCATGGTCGACAGCACTCCGTCTTTCACGCGAAATAAAACTTCCGGCGTGATGCCGCACATACCTTCCCCGTTGTGTTGAAAACCAAAAGCGAACTGATCTCCGGGATCATTCAAGCTCGCCGGGAACATGGGCCATTGCAAAGGACCGCCGAATTCCAGCTCCTCGCCGGCAAAGGGCACGACTTTCTGAAATCGCTGTTCCTCAATTCCACGCAAAATTTCGGCATGAATCGCTACAAACGTCTTTTCTTCAGGCCCCGATCTGCGCACCAGCTTCGGAACCGCTAAAGGCTCGAATTCCGGCCATGGAACGGCCTCTCCGCAGAGCCAGGGATTTTGCGAATCGTGGCGGTAAAATGAGGGGGCATAAAAAGACAGCACACGAGGCGCGGCCTCCCGCCGCCAACCTGTGACTTGCAAAGCCGTTTTCTGCTTTGAATCACGCAACCAGACAAGGTCTGGAAGCGTTTGACGCATACGTTCTAACATACTAAACCCGGTAGAGAATGAATCACAAGTGTAAGCCCGTCAAGGTGGGTTCAAGCAGCGTGGGTGGAGGGTCCTTTTCTATATGGGCCGGCCCGTGTTCCGTGGAATCTTTATCGCAGTTGAGCGAAACCGCGCTCGCCGTCAAACAGATGGGAGCCACCGGTTTGCGTGGCGGCCTTTTTAAACTGCGCACCGATCCCACCGCTTTTCAAGGTTTGGGCCGCGAGGCTTTCGACATCGTCCGTAGTGTGAAGAAACAAGTGGGTTTGCCGTTTGTTTCCGAGATCACTGATCCCCGCCAAGTGAGTGATATGTTCGACGTGGTCGACGCCTTCCAGGTTGGTTCGCGAAATATGCATAATTATTCCCTGCTCCAGGAATTGTCCCGGATCAAGAAGCCGATTCTTTTGAAGCGTGGATTTTCCGCCACGTTTAAAGAGTGGATGCTCGCCGCGGATTACCTAATTAAGGGCGGCAACGACCAAATTATTTTGTGTGAACGCGGAATCCGTACTTTTGAAACCGCGACCCGCAACACTTTCGATATTAACGCCATCGCCATGGCCAAATTGGAAACACCGTTTCCGGTACTGGCCGATCCGTCTCACGGCACCGGACAGGCGCGCTTAGTTCCCGCCGTGGCTTTGGCTGCGGCCGCGGCCGGCGCCGATGGGCTTTTAATTGAAGTTCATCCCGATCCGCAACACGCGTTGAGCGACGGTTACCAATCTTTGAACTTCGCCGAATTTGACGGACTGATGAAACGCATGCCGCGTTTGTTAAGCGCCATGGATCGTTCAATGGCCACCGCGGAAATATAATGGAACTTTAATGGAAGGTCCCTCACCCGAAAAAATCAAAAATATTTTCTCCAGCGTCGCTCACGGCTACGATAAGGCCAACGATGCCATGACCTTTGGCATGGTCCGCAGGTGGCGCCGCCAATTGGTGCATTGGAGCGGCGTGCGCACCAGCGAAACCGTGCTCGATTGTGCCACCGGAACCGGCGACTTGGCCTTTGAGTTTAAGCGCGTAGTCGGAATGCAGGGCCGCGTGGTCGGCACCGATTTTTGTGAGGAAATGTTGAAAGAGGCCCGTATCAAATCGGATAAGCAGCACCTCTCCGTGGAATTTGTCTCGGCCGACGCCCACCAATTGCCGTTTCCCGACAAGAGCTTCGATGTGTGCAGCATGGCTTACGGCATCCGCAATGTGCAGGACCCGGTCAAGGTGATCGGACAAATGGCCCGCGTGGTGAAGCCCAAGGGCCGCGTAATGATTTTAGAAACCGGCGACACTCAGGCCCGCGGACTCAAATCGTTGATGGATTTTTATTGCCGCGAAGTCGTCCCCCGCGTGGGCGGCTGGATCACCGGCCAGCGCGCGGCTTATGAATATTTAAATGAGTCCTCGCTCAAATTCCCGTCACGGGAAAAATTTGTCGAGCTGATGATGTCCACCGGCGCCTTCACCGAAGTCTCATGCCAAGTGCTGCTCGGCGGTGCCAGTTTTATTTATAATGGGAAAGTGAAAGATCCCGCCGCATGACGAAACTTCAGCGTCACATTGGATTGGTGGCGCTGGTTTTGTATGGGGTGGGCGACATTCTCGGCTCGGGCATCTACGGCCTGATCGGCAAAGCCGCGGCCCAACTGGGCAATTTCGTTTGGCTCGCCTTTCTGGTGAGCTTTATCGTCGCCTTATGCACCGGACTTTGTTACGCCGCCCTCGGTTCGCGCCATCCTAAAGCGGCCGGCAGCTCGTTAATTGTGTGGCATGCGTTCCGTAATCCTCTCGTCGCCTTTGTCGTCGGACTCGCCACTTTGTGTTCAGGACTGACTTCCATGGCCGCGGCCTCACGGGTGTTCGCGGGCTATCTGGAGGGCTTGCTGCCGGTGATTCCGCAAAATCTGGGAATATTTTTATTCGCCTCCATTGTTGGCGTGATCGTGTTTATCGGCATCGGGGTTTCCATCTGGGCCAACACAGTGTGCACCGCCGTGGAACTCACCGGCTTGCTTCTGATTATCATCGCCGGCTTTCCTTATCTTGGAACCGTCAGCTTGACCGACATTGGTTCCATTCCCAGCGGCGCGCTTACGCCCGGCCTGGTGCTGTCCGGCGCGGTCTTGACCTTTTTCTCCTTCGTCGGCTTTGAAGACATTCTCAATGTGGGCGAGGAAGTTAAAGATCCCGAGCGCACTCTGCCACTCGGCTTGGTGCTCGCGCTGCTAATTGCCAGCACGATTTATTTTCTGGTAGCGGCGGTGGCGGTCAGTGTGGTTCCGGCCGCGCAACTGGGAGAATCGAAACAACCGTTGGTGGATGTGATCGTCACCGCCTGGCCGTGGTTTCCCGCGCCGGTGTTCAGTGTGATTGCCATGTTTGCCGTGGCCAACACCGCTTTGTTGAATTTTATTATGGGTTCGCGTCTGTTGTATGGCCTGGGCAAACTGGGCCTTGCGCCCAAGATCCTATCCACCGTTCACAAACGCACCAAAACGCCTTACGTCGCGGTCGTGGTGGTTGGCGCTATTCTCCTGGTGCTGGCTTATCTCGGCGATGTGTCGCAACTCGCGCGCGCCACCAGTATTTTTATTTTAGTGGTGTTTATCTTTATGCACGCGGCCCTGATCCGCTTTCAGTGGCGCGAAAAGAAACGCCACCGCTGGCACATTCCCTTGATTGTTCCGCTGCTGGGAATGGGCGGCGCGGGCGCCATGCTGGCTTTTGTAAATCTGGCGGACTTTGCCATAGCGGGTACCATGCTGGCGATAATTCTGATTCTGTATTTCGTCCACCGGCCCACCGTGGAACAAATCGAAAAATTCGAAAATCTGGATTAGTCTCCGGTTTCAGCAAAAGCCTGCATAAAGGAATCCATAATTACCGCATCGGGATTGCGCTGGACGGAATCAAGTTCTTGCTTGGCCGCCTCCAAAATATCTTCTGTGATGTATTTGGCTTTCAACAATTGCTCGGCCGCCGAGAGTAAAAGCTCTTTGCGCTCGCCGATGGATTGACGGCGCTGATTGGGTTTACGGTTGTCTAACAACGTGGTTTTGATCTGGGTGTCCACATGGCGGTAGCCGATGGAGGTCAGCAGGTTTCCCAGCTTGGCGCCAATAAACGGATCGCCGCCGGTGTCGAACTGAAAATCATTAAAGGCCATCCAGTATTTCCAAACATTGGGCGAATAGGGATCAAGGAAAAACGCGTGATTCATGACTTCGGTGAAATAGGCCCGGCCGCCAGGGCGGAGCACGCGGCGCACTTCACTTAGCACACCTTTGGTATTGGGAATGTGTTCCAGAACCCAGCAGAGAAAGGCGCCATCAAAGTGACGGCCTTCAAAATCCAAGGCGGTCGCATCCATCTTACGGATGTCGTAACGGCCTTTCGCATAAGGCAGTGTCTCTAGATATTTGCGGCAGGTTTCGAGTTGGGCATCATTGGCATCAATGCCGGTGACTTTGATTTTAGGAAAACGCCTAAGGAGAATGGCGGTTTGCGCGCCCACTCCGCAGCCCACTTCCAATATTTCCGTGCATTCGGCGAAATCGACATCGCGGTAAACCATCGGTTCCATAAACTCCGCTTGCCGTTGCAAGCGAGCTTGTTCGCTTTCGTCAAAGCCATGTAAGTAGGGAAACAGAGGTTTGGAGTCGCCGCCCTTTAATCCCGTGCGGAACCCCGGATCTTAAAGTGACGGACCAATCCACGCTTTTCTTCAACCATGATCATGTCCACTAACTGATCGCCGCTTAAGCGGTACAAGCGTTTCAGCTTGGGAAGTTTTTCAACCGGAAAACGGCAGCGGCCACGCTCCACATTGGAGATAAACTGAGGTGTTGTGTATCCGAGCGCATCGGAAACTTCTTTTTGCGTGAGGCCGGCTTTCTCACGATATTGACGCCACTGAATCGACATATTTTTTTGGTTTTTCATATAGATTTGTTTAGGGGATCGGTGCAGTCCATGTCAAGCGCACGGGCAGGAATTTTTTAAACCCGATCACTACGGCTAAGAAGTATCTGATCCGCAAGCACAAGCCATGTCATGGCCTCCAGCACGGGAACTGCGCGAGGAACGATACATGGGTCGTGGCGGCCCTCTTTGGCCATTTCCTGGCGCGTGGACGTCGGTTTAAATGCAATTTTCACAGTGATCGGGCCCGGCATGACGATCGCCGATATCGGCGCTCCGTTCTGGGGTCATGCCGGTCCCGTCTCGATCGGCAGGCTGTGATCGCCGCCCCA
>JANMVK010000423.1:0-6054 GCA_031392725.1 Pseudobdellovibrionaceae bacterium | reverse complement strand
GTCGTCTATCAATCAGTTGCAGCAATTGGCCAACAGTAGGGGTGACGACGGAGGACGTGACTTGAAAACTGCGGGGACAGGGGCCCAATTGGGGTTGTTCCTGGCAGGTCTCTAAGTTCATTGGCAACAGCTTGGATTGTTTTTTGTTCCCGCAAAAGTCTGAGTCTCTCCACTTCGAATAGCGAGATTTCAACCTTTGCCAGCAGCCAATCATGATGACTGGCCTCTCCGGTCTTGTAGCGGGCTTTGGTACTGCCGATGGTACTTTCAATTATTGTTCTGAGCCGGTCATTTAACTCGAGGGCCTGGTGATTGTAATAGAACCGAAAAAAAACTTGTGTCGCCAGTACGGTGATTTCTCTATTTGAAGTTTCTGTAGCACTCTTCGCTGAATCGGCCTTGTTTTCGGCGATCGACGATTTTGCTGAGAGTTTTCCGGGAAACGGAATGGCCTGGCTAATTTGGTAGCGCTTTACGGAGCCCATTGCTCCATCAAATGGAATCTCATCGACACCAACGGCAATAAAGGGATCTTCTAGCGTTCCAGGGGGATCAATCCTATGCCTTAGCGCTTGGGCTCGCAAAGCCGACGATCTGAGGGTAGGATTTGCCTGTTTAACTTCGGATAAGTACTCATTCAGCGTTAGATCTTTTCCAAATGACGTAGAACCCACAAATAAAAGGCTCACTGCGAAAAGGTGAATGACAAAACCACCCCCGGACATGATTACCGCACGCTACAAACAGCGGTGCCGCTTTTGTTCCCTTGTAATTCCACAAGATCTCGGTTTGCAACGACGACTTCGACATCCGTGGTTGCGATCTTATCAAAGTAGAGCCGTTGCTCGCGAATCGGCCACCAGTCATAGAGAATGGCCTCAATCGGATGCCACATTGCGACCCAACCAATGATGACAAAGCCCACGCTGATGATGTTTGCAATTGCTGGAACCGATTTGATGGAGCTCATGAACTCAGCGGCGCTTAGGCAAACGACGAGAGTGAAAAGTCCAATCAGAAAAAAGTAGCGAGCCGTTCTGTGCCGCTTACGCAGTTTTGATTTTGTCAGTTTTGATTCATACTGGAAGTAAGTTCGAATAGCTTCGCTGACAATTAGACTATTCTCCAGTTTCAGATCGTTCTCATTGGCAGTCAGAATTCTAATTTTCATCTTGGTACGGACCGCGAACTCCTCAACGGCGCTGACCAAATAGGTTACAAATTGCGGATCAAGATCGCGCTCGCGAAAGGGCGCAGGGTCCCGTTCATTGAACAATTGACGTGAGTTTTTCACGCCAATTTCAATGATGACCGTTTCATTTTCACGCTTATATCGGTCCAAACTTTGTGCGCTGCTCATTCATCAGCCTAGTCGCAAGATTAGGGCCAACGGCGTACTCTCTCGGCATGGAGCACGGCAGGCTCCAGATCTTTGATGCGGGCGTGGAATCTTCCGAGGGGACAATATGCACGACAGTTGGGACTTTTTGGCTCGCGGATGTCATTTGCCGCTGGAATCTCGGATGAGTTCCCAATGAAGGTAGATTTCCAATTCTAGTTCACCTTCACAGAGAGCGGGACCGTTTTTAAAACCGCACCGTCCATAAACTGAATCCACAGCCTGTAAAAGCCCTTACTCGGGAATGTTACGTGAAGCACGCCCTTGTTGGGCAGGCTTCCGCTAATTGCATGCACATGGATTAAAGAATCAGCGTCCTCAGTAACTGCGATCACATGCGCGAGCGCACCTAAATAAGGTGTGATCTGTGGCGCACTTCCATCGTTGCGTAAAAACTTAAGGTCAAGCATCGCCATGCGGCCGGCCTTTAGTGATTGATTTCCAAGAACAGCTTGAGATATGCCATCACTTCCCTGGCGGACGTCGGTCAAGCGCGGAGGACTCGGCCATGCTGGCTGATGAACTAGTACATCTATGCGCGCTGGAGTTGAAAATTCATCGCCGCCCGAAATTTTGCCTTGAGCCCAAAGCCAAAATTTTCCGCTGGCTGGAAAGTTTAAAGTCACATTCCAAAATGCTCCATCAAATGTAGGATGAACGTGTTCAAATTCCTTGAGCGCTGGATCATAAGATAGGAAATGCAAAACTTTTTCGTTAGTCACTTCGAGGTCAGTCTCTTTAACGGCTTTATTTTTTACGGTATCGAATAATTGAAAGCGATAGACATGGGAATTGGTCCCAACCGATTCGGTAAATTCCGGTTCAATAACTATGAGTGGCTCTTGACCCCCATGCGCATGCGCTAGACCAGACAAAAGGATCAGGTTTAATAAAAAGACCTTCAACATAATTTTCCTCCATGGTGAATGGTTGACACCCTATACTCCAGTAGGGTATCAGTCAAATAAGCGAGGGAATTATATGGCTGTGCGTTCTAAATTAAAAAGTGAGTCCCAAAAGGTCACGATGGGTCATATGCAAGAGATGCCGAGGCTCAAACGAATCCGCGGGCAACTCGAAGGTATTGAGAGAATGATCGAGGATAAGCGCTACTGCATTGAGATTTTGCAGCAAATCAAGGCCGCAAAATCTGCCATGCAAGCTTTAGAGAACGCGGTCTTGCGCACTCATCTTGAGGGTTGCGTTAGAGAAGCGTTTGAAGCCAAAGATGCGCTCGATGCAGGAAAGAAAATTCAAGAGATCACCGATTTACTCGGCCGCTAACTAAGGGGGGCTTTATGACAAAGGGATTATTTTTAAGTTTGGCGTTGTGCTTTTCCAGTCTCGCAATGGCTCATACAGCAATGCCTGGACCGGCATTCTATCGAAGCCTCACCAATAAGATCCGTCCCGATGGCCATTTCAGAATCTATATGCCTGACGGCCGTCACCAAGACGTCACCTATCACTTCAAGTTCGCAAAACCGATTTACCCCGAACCCATCGTTACTGATCAAAACTGGGGAGTCGGCGATACTATACGACTTTTCTGGGACCGAATTGTTTTTGACGACGAATCTTATCTTGAGGTGGGAGGGGAACGCCTGCCACTCACGTGCGTTTTCGTTTCTGGCCAAGACAACAGATTTTCAAAAGGCGGAATGTTAACGCCTGAATTTCTAATCCGCATCTATCTCGTGGCAAATGACTTTGCTTGCGAAGGACCGATTCGAAAAGGTTGGCCACAAATCGGTGGCAAAAAAGAAGCTTGGGATACCTACATGCATTACGAAGTGCGTGATCCCACAATCATGCTCCCGCAAGACGCCGTCCTGCGCTACCGCTGGAATGAAATTAACGCCGTCCTTATAGATAAAGGAAATTAGCCGTGAGAGTGCTTATTTATCTTATTGTTGGACTTGCTTCGCTGACATCCTGGGCTGGACCCGTTTGGTATCCAATGCCCGCTGAGGCCTATCAATTTGGCCGCAAATATCCTGATGCCCAAAGATTACTCTATGCATTCGATTATGGACATGCGCTCGTTTACGAGCGTCTTCTTCATAGCCGGGGCAAGATTAACGATGCTGCTGAATTCGAAAAGAAAATTCTTTCCGAAGTCTTGGCAATTTTAAAAAATCCACCCAACGTAAAAGTTGAGGAAGATGAAATTGCTCCAGACTATGTCTACAAATTTCCACTCACGGTAAACGCCTTTGATTGGTCGCACATGCTCCATCAATTCGTGCTCGACGTGCTTGCCACTGCGCCCGATAGAGGCAAAGTCATGAAGGCCCGCGTGAATGAAATTTTCTCGCAGTATAAGGCCAATCACCTTCTTGCAATCACAGATGTCTGTAAAACAATGCTCTTCATGGATGGCCATTACTTTTCAAAGGCATTTCGGCGCACCTTCCCGAGCTTCAATCTTCTGATTTGGAGCTACCACTGGTTTCAAATCAGACTCTACGAAGCCTTACTCAAGCCCACCGAGATGGAACGCAATTTTGCGGTCAAAAAAACCGTCGATGACTTCTGGGCACTCATTAGCAATCTTCCAGATTCAGCTGAGTTTGACATGATGCCAGACACTGCCACTGAAGCTCCGACGTTTGCAAAATTGTTCCCAAGAATTCCTCCGGCCTTCGACAATAACCATATGCTTCACGATATTGTTTCTGACATTTTAGTTTCAAGCCGTGTTGCCGATTCCGACATCAGAAAAGAAGGCGTAAGAACGGCAAGAATGGCTCAAGACCCCGACGCATTTCGCTCAAATATTTGTCCCGAGCCTTAAACCTCAGAGGAGAACACATGACATTTCTAAACTTATTCTTGCTCGCATGCACCTTGACCGGGGCTTTTGCAAACGCACAAGATGTGGCACTTGCAAGAGCCGGTGAACTTGGCTGTCACCGCATCGAACGCCTTCGGGATCTCGGACGAATTGATGAAGGGTACCTCAACAAGTTCCAAGCCCTTCGCATTGAAGACATCTCAACTGGTGGCGCGAAATTCCGTTTTACCGCATTTCAAGCACCGGGGCTTAATGGCAGCGCACATCAAATCGAACTCCTTATGGACTCCGCCGGTAAAACCATTGGCAACCACAAAGAAACAAAGAACACCGATGGGGTTTCACCGGTATGGCCCGACAAAGACCCGGTGACTCTGACCGAGAGCGGTTTTCACTACATTATTGAGAACGAAGCCATTAATCCAGATGTCAGGCCATTTTTTATTGCTTTAAGTGAGGCCGTGATCGCTCAAGTTCAGGAAAACGGCCAGACGGTTGCCAAGGTCCAATTTAAAAATACTCAATCGGCTAAAGTCCTAGAAGTTACTTTGAAAACCGATGGAACTGTCATTAGTACCCAGGTGAAGTAGTTGAAGCGCGTTTGTATTTTGATTTTTGGAGCTGCGCTCATTTCGTGCGGCCCACCAACTCACAAAGCTTTTAAAGAAAGCGAAATTCTCAATCCACCGCAAAAAGTGATTGAGAGCGCTTCTTTTAATGAGCTTTATCTTCGTGTGCTAGAGCCAAAGTGCATTGGCTGCCACGGAGCTTCAGGCAAAGTGAATTTAGAGACAATCGAGGGTGCCCGAAAAGTTTTAGCCCAAATTAGGCAATCCGTTCTTATTGACCGGAAAATGCCAAAGGCGCCTTATACGGAGCTGTCGTTTGAGGAGTTACAACTGGTCTCCGCGTGGATAAAGGCTGGTGCTCCAGAATCTCCAAAGAATGGCGATCTAGCCCCAAGCATTCCACCGCTTGAGCCTACTTTTGCTTCTATTCGCGATAGAATCATAATTCCAAAGTGTGTGGCCTGCCACCGTGCCGGCGGGACATCTCCCCGCGTCTTACTTAATAGTGTTTTTGAAATGGTTAACTCACCCCTAGAGATAGTGCTTCCCGGTAATCCAGATGAGAGTGGATTAATCTTAGTAATTCGGCCAAATGCCCGTAAAAAAATGCCCCCAACAGAGAGTGGAATTGGGCCACTGAAACCTGGAGAAATTGACCTAATCACAGCCTGGATTGCCAGCGGCGCTCCCGAGTGATCGTCAACTAGCTTCAATCTTGCAACAGGAAAGCGTATGACAGAACTAAAGCATGAAAAAGATCCGGTCTGCGGAATGGAAGTTGATCCATCCAATTCAAAACTTTCCTTCGATCACCAAGGAAAAATCTATTATTTTTGCAATCCAAAATGTTTGAAGAAATTTTCCGAGAATCCTTCGAACTATCTTGGAAAAAAGGAATCAACAGGTTCAAGTAACAACCCTTCTGCCGATGTTATCTACACCTGCCCCATGCATCCAGAGATTCGTCAAAAAGGTCCCGGCACCTGCCCCATCTGTGGCATGGCCCTTGAGCCTGAAGAAATCGCAATGGAAGAGACGGAAAATCCCGAACTTGTGGATTTTCAATGGCGACTTAAGGTTAGCGCCGTTCTAACCATCCCTTTACTATTGCTAACCATGTCCGATTTAATTCCCGGCCAACCCATCCAACATTATTTTAACCATTGGACTTATAGCGGACTGCAACTCTTGCTTGCCTTACCAGTCGTGCTTTGGGGAGGATTGCCGTTTTTTGAGAGAGGATGGGCCTCAGTAAAGTCCATGAGCCTAAACATGTTCACTCTGATTGC
>JANMVK010000368.1:0-2150 GCA_031392725.1 Pseudobdellovibrionaceae bacterium | reverse complement strand
TTATAACCGCACCACTGATTTTTATTTCGATGATGAACCCTTGGCGAATTTGCGCAAAGCCTACGAGGACCGCGAAGCCTGTTTCTCGCCAAATCCCTACGAATACTGGCTGCTCGCCGACAAAGAACGCTTGATTCAGTTCAGCGACGCCTCGTTTTGGAGCGGACTCGGCGCTTCCATCCAAGATCAAGAGGCCATTCAAAAGGTATTGATCCCCACCTTTGAGAAATCCGCGATTGGTTCGGCGGACGAGATTTGGGATCAGCGTAAGACTCTGTTTTTTAAGCCGAAACAGTCGCATGGAGGCAAATCGGTTTACCGCGGCGAGAGCGTGTCGCGCAAAGTGTTCGAGCGCTTAATGCAGGAGCCGGACATTCTGATTCAGAAATATCAGCCCGCTCAGCGCGTTCCCACCGATGATCCGCGCAGTGTGCTCACAAACTGGAAATTTGATTTACGCTTTTTTGTTTACGAGAACAAAATCCAAATGGTGGCGGCGCGCACCTATCAGGGCCAAGTCACTAACTTCGCATCTCCCTATGGCGGCTTCACTTTCGTCCAGTTTTGAGTCGATTTTTTAAGCAATAGAGCTTAGGTCGAGGGATACTTAGGCCGAAAAGAGTCCAGTAGATATGAGAGCAGCCAATACACAAAGGCTCTCGAGTCGCGAAGACTACGGAGCCTTTGACCAACTAGATGGTCAACATCCCTGGCGTGAGCAGGTGCCGGAAGGCTTTGTATTGTATCCCGTCCGCACATTGCCGGGCGGCAAGGTCTCCTACTTCAACTTTGAGTTAGCTAAAGAGATGGGTTTGATCAGCAAACAACATCCCAAGAAGCTAACCAAAAATCTCATTAACAAACTGCTCGAAACTTTCTGCCTGCGTATCATAAACGAGTACGATCAAGAAAAAGGCGCGCGCTTTCCCACCGGCACAATTAAAAAGAACCAATACATGGCCACCCGCTACCTGCAGTTGCAGCACTCCGATAAATCCGGCCGCACCAGCGGTGACGGCCGCTGCATCTGGAACGGATTTGCCGCGGGACACGGCAAGGTTTGGGATGTGTCGAGCCGCGGAACCGGCGTGACGGCTCTCGCCCCCGGCGTGGTCCAAGCGGGCGAACCGTTAAAATCCGGCAACACCGATCACGGCTACGGTTGCGGCATGGCCGAGATCGACGAACTGTTCGGCGCCGCGATTCTGGCTGAAATTTTTTACCGCAACCAAATCCCCACCGAGCGCGTGTTATGTATCATTGACCTCGGCAAAGGCGTCGGCATCGGAGTGAGGGCCGCGCCCAATCTGATAAGACCCGCGCATTTATTTTTATTTCTGAAACAAGCCAAGTTGGAGCCGCTCAAGCGCGCCACTGATTATCTGATCGACCGCCTTCACGCCAACGGCATCTGGAACATGAAGGTTGAGGACAAGGACCGCTACGCTAAATTAATTCAGGAAGTGACCAGGTCCTTCGCCCGCTTCGCCGCCCGCTTGGACCGTGATTATATTTTTGCCTGGCTCGATTGGGACGGTGACAACGTTTTGGCCGACGCCGGCATCATCGACTACGGCAGTGTCCGGCAATTCGGTTTGCGCCATGATCAATACCGCTACGACGATGTCGAGCGCATGTCGACCAATCTCAACGAACAGAAGTACAAAGCGCGCGAGTTGGTGCGCACCTTCGCGCAAATGACCGACTTTCTCGAAAGCGGCACCAAGCGCCCCTACGGCACGTTTGACAAAAGCCCGTGGCTCAAAGAATTCGATAGAGAATTTCATAACGGCTGTCTGGAACATTACTTGTTTCAAATGGGCTTCAGCGAACCTCACCGCCGGCTGCTGATGAATAAATTCCGCCGCGATGTCGAGCGCCTGTACGCCATTCACTGTGAATTCGAGCGGGTGAAAACTTATAAGAAAATGCACAAAGTGGCCGATGGCGTTCACCGTCCGGCGATTTTTAATATGCGTAAAGCCCTGGCCATGATGCCGGAATATTTAACCGGTCTGCCCATGGAGATGATTCCTTTGGTGGAATCGCGCGAGTTTTTCAGCTGGATTCTTGCCAGTCACGCCGGCCGCAAAGACCGCCGCCTGACCCAGCGCCGCCGCCAAAGCATCGCGCGCTGGCAGCAGTGCTAC
>JANMVK010000362.1:0-1264 GCA_031392725.1 Pseudobdellovibrionaceae bacterium | reverse complement strand
GAAAATTTCGCTAAGCCGCAATCGTTTAAAACTGCAAGCGTCGTAGTGGATAAAGGTGGCGAAGGTCTCGGCACCGGTTTTTGCCGGATGAACTCAGCATTCAAATTCTGCCAAGCCACCGGCCGCGGCGAATGCCCGAGTTGCAAAGGCATGCATGATTACAGTTCACCGGTTTGCCAAAACGATCCTTCGCAATGTATCGCTTCGCTTTCGAATGAAGGTTTAGTCGCGGCTAAGAATAAATGTCCGACCGATCCCGTATTTTTAGATCCCGCGGTTCAGAAAAAATTAGCTGAAGCGGAAGCGGCCAAAAAAGACACTGAAGCGGGCGGCGGGAAGAAGCCTCCTGAAATCGTAGGCGGTGCGGGCGCGGCCGGCGGTGGCGCTGGTGGCGGCGGTGCGGCCGGTGGTGCCGCGGCTGGCACTGGCGGCATTGAAGGCGCGACGCCTGAAAGTTTACCTGCTGGAACCGAGGTCGGAATCAACACCGGTGGTGGTGGTGGCGGCGGAAGTGGCGACGGTGGTGGTGCCGCCGGAGAAGAAGATGGCGACCGCGAACCGGGCGGCTTAAGCGCTCACTCGATATTGCCGGCCGAATCCGTAACCGGAATGCCCCGGGATATTTCCAATCAATTTGGACCCAATGTGTTTTCGATTTCTTCGGCCGTGTACAAATCGATGTGCGGCCGTGGCGGGCTCACCCACTGTAAGTCCAAAGCCAAGTAACTACTTGTTGGCCCGGCACTCCATGGAAAGTTTAACGATATTGAGCAGCTCTTTGGGATCGAGCGAAGCGCCGCCGATTAAAAAGCCATTCACATTATTCAGAACCGCAAGACACTTTGCATTGTCGCTCTTCACACTGCCGCCATAAAGGATGGGAACACTGGCCGCTGCGGCCGAGCTCCACTCCAGCAGAAACGTGCGCAGCATGGCGTGAGCCTCTTCCACTTGAATGGGAGTGGCGACCTCGCCGGTGCCGATCGCCCACACGGGTTCATAGGCAATCCATAAAGGTTTTTCGGGATCCACGTTTTGCAAACAGGTGCGCGCCTGGCGGATCACCACTTCTTGCGTGCGGTTCCAGCGGCGGTCATCCAAAGTCTCGCCCACACAGAGAATCGGAGTCAGGCCGAGGGTTTGAATATACTGAATTTTTTTGGCGAGCATTTCATCGGGCTCCGCGAAAATATGGCGGCGTTCGGAATGGCCCACCAAACAGAATTTGGCTCCCAGATCTTTCATCATTTGCGCGGAGTTTTCG
>JANMVK010000277.1:0-2744 GCA_031392725.1 Pseudobdellovibrionaceae bacterium | reverse complement strand
TAAAAACTCCTCGTAAACATCGCGGTGAACATAAGCCCGCTCCATTCCGCAGCAAGATTGCCCGGAATTGAACATGGCGCCGTCGACCACGGTGTCGACCGCCTGCTGGATATCGGCGTCGCTATGAACGTAGGCCGCGTCTTTGCCGCCCAACTCCAGCGCCGGCATCATAAATTTTTTGGCCGTGTGCTGGAGAATGCTGCGGCCGCCGCTCACCGAGCCGGTGAAGACCACGTGATCAATTGGAAGTTGTTCGATGATCTTGCCGGTGGTTTCGTGGTCGATCACGACCTGCGATAACACCTGCATGCCGCCTAGCTGGCCAAAGGCGTTTTCAAAGTGCTTGCCGATTTTGGGAGTGAGGCTCGAATGTTTCAGTAAAATCGTATTGCCAGCGATGAGCCCGGGCACCACGGAATTCACCGTGATCAGCAGCGGATAGTTCCACGCGGAAATTACAAACACCACACCCAGAGGCGCATGTTCAATGGAACGGTCAAAACCTGGTTTGTCCGTGATCATATCGGGCGCGAGCACGCTTTCGGCAATTCCGCACAAATATTTAGCGCGCTCAAAAAATCCATTGAGCTCGCCGCGCGACTGATGCAGCGGCCGGCCCATTTGCTCACATATATCAGTGGCGATGACTTCGCGGTTTTGTTCAAAATAATTAAGCGCCTCTTTAACCAACGAAAGGCGCTTAGTGAGCGGCAAAGCCCGCCAGGTTTTTTGGCTCTTAGTTAAAGCTTCGCACTTACTCTTCACTTGGGCGAAGGAGTCGTAGGCAAACTCGCCTGTGGTTTTTCCAGTGAAAGGATCTTTGGTGATTAGGCTCGGCATTGCCACCCCTGATGTTTTAAGAAGCTAATTATATAAGGCTCGCTAAAAGCTCGTCCACAGCGCGGCGCGCCGCTCAGCGAGCCCAATTGGGCCGGAAGTGCCGTTTAAAGGCACCGCCCTATCTTTTTTACCACTTATAACCATTTTAAGCGGGGCACGATCCTTGCGGTTGGGGCTCTTGGACCTAAACATTTTGATCCTCCCAGGAGGCCCCATGAGCCGCTTTGCGATTTTGTTCGCCGTTTTTACTTTGTCCTTCAGCGCGGGCGCCGAGCTAAATCTGCCCTCAGGCGACTACAATAAAGACGAACAAAAGATGTATCAATCAGGCGGTCCTGCCGCCGGTGAACTGACCCGCCTGAAAATCATTAGACGTGGCACTACAATTCGTGTGGTCGACCGCAAGCATGACATTGTCTATGTACTCGATCTCAGCAAAACCACCGAAGAGCAGCCTTTTCACCCTAAATTTATCGAAGTGCAAAAACAGCAACGCAAAACGGGCCCGATCGCCAAGATCTTAGAAAACGTCACGGTTAGTAATATTCGCAATACGGCCAACGGCATCATAGTGGATGTGAATGTCTATTTAAACATGAAGTCTGTGTTTGGAACTCTTAGAGCCAAAGCCGTATTTGAAACTGACGTCCGCACTCGCGTGGAAAAAATACAATATTACACAGGCGGCACCTACTCCGAAAAAGACACTCCGATTGTGGAGGCCTTTGTCGGCCGCGACGCGCACCTGGCGTCCTTTACCACTAACCTGGGCGATCAATGGGACCGCCCGCTCGGTTTGTTGCTGGATTTGGTCACACGCCTGATTCCCACGAGTAAATTTGAACTGTTTCAAGTGCAGCAATAAAGGCCAATGAAAATGTGGGTTATCGCATTTTTCTCACTAATAATTTTTGCCTCCTCCGTGCCCGCGGCTCACGCCGCCGGTGTTACGGAAGGTGAAGCCGCCGTTTTGTTCAAACGGATTATTGGCCTCGATCCCAAAGGCAACGACACCAAGGGATTGCCTGGCCTAACGGAAGATCAGGTTGTCACCAAACTTTTCGCCGACGCGGATTTCGTGAACAACCGCCTGGCCACTCTGGTTTCCCGCCTGAGCAATGAAGGCAGCGAGCCATTTGAGGATGGCGATGATTTTCAAACGTCCCTTCTGCTCACGATCGTAAACGACTTGGATTTCCGAGCCGTATTTAAACACCCTTATGCAATTGTATCCGCTACAGGAACAGTCGTTCAACCGCAACGGGAACGCCACCTGACCAGTAACCTCGGCACCTTTATATCCCAGCATACATTGGACTTTAAGGTACCTATGATCGGCAATGTTAGTGATGGTGCCTACCGCGAGGGACTGTTTACTACTACGGGCTTTGGCCTGCGCTATATGAAAAACAGCACGAACCGAAAGCCGGTCAAAGCGGCCTTTGATCTATTCTTGTGCAGTAAAATCGAATCGTGGAAAGACACTACTCTGGATCCATTCTGGATCGGCCGCGATGTGAACCGCAATCCCAGCAACAAAGGCCACAATTTCCAGACCGACTGCCGCGCCTGCCATGCGCCAATGGATGCCATGCGCGGAGCCGCGGCCTACTACGATTACGATGTGAACATGAACCGCCTTACGTTTTTGAACGCCGTGGCTCCCAAATTGAACCGCAACTCCGAAGGCTTCCGCATTGGCGATGGCACCACCGACGACTCGTGGGAAAATCTTTTGGTTACGCCCGTCTACCAAGCCCGGTTTGGCTGGCGAGGGCCCACGCAGGGTAACGGTCTGCTGCCTTTTTCCACCATGATCGCCGACTCGCGCCAGTTTCAAGTGTGCATGGTCCAGAGAGTTATGAAGGAAGTCTGTGATTTGAATGATGCTCAGGTCGGCAACC
>JANMVK010000415.1:0-4553 GCA_031392725.1 Pseudobdellovibrionaceae bacterium | reverse complement strand
TTTTTGGTCATCGGTGCCGCCCACTCTGCGGATCACGCGCTCTTGAATGGCGCGCAACAGTTTCACCTGAATGGTGAGCGGCAATTCGCCGACCTCATCCAAAAACAGGGTTCCTCCGTCGGCCACTTCAAACAAACCGGTCTTGTCGGCGATGGCGCCGGTGAAAGATCCCTTTTTATGGCCGAACATTTCTGATTCCATCAAAGACTCAGGAATGGCGCCGCAGTTGATCGTTACGAAAGGACGCTCCTTAAGCAGGCCATTGAAGTGAATCGCCTTGGCGATCATCTCTTTGCCGGTTCCGCTTTCACCCGTAATTAGCACGTTGGTGGGAGTTTGCGAAACGCGTTTCACTAATTCATAAATGCGGTGCATGGCTTCACTGTTGCCGACCAGATTTTGAAAACTGTATTCCTTGGTCAGTTCTTTTTTTAGTGTTCGATTTTCCGTTTCCAGATTTTTCGAGCGCAAAGCGTTCGCAATGTTAATCCGCACTTCATCGATTTTAAATGGCTTGGTGATATAATCGTAAGCGCCGAGCTTCATCGCCTCGACCGCGGTTTCCGTCGTGCCGAAAGCCGTGATCATCATAAATAATAAATCGGGATAATGATCGCGCACCTGGCGTAGCATTTCGATGCCGGTCATATTGGGCATTTGCAAATCGGAGATCACAAGATCGAAGGATTTCTTTTTGATGATGTCGAGAGCCTGCTGTCCATCCTCGGCGCAAGTCACTTCGTAGCCTTCTTTGCGCAACATGATGTCCAGGAATTCGCGGATGGATTCTTCGTCGTCCACCACTAGTACGCGTGATTTCATAGTTGTCCCCTGCCTATAGTTCTATTTTCCAGAATTTTGCAGAGATTCTCAACCGTTGGCTTCTTGTTTGCCCCTAATCAAGTCTTCGGTATGGACATCGCGCTTGGCTGGGAATTCGACCAGAAACTTTGTGCCCTCGTTCTCCACCGAGTCGACGAAGACGCGAGCATTGTGGGCCTCTAGGATCTTATGAGTAACAGCTAGACCAAGGCCCGTGCCCTGGGGTTTAGTCGTGTGGAACGGTTCGAAGATGCGGTGGATGTTTTCTTTTTTTATCCCGCAGCCGTTGTCTCTAACGATCATCACCACGATGTCACCTTGATCCACGGTCTCCACTTCGAGCTTGGGATTTTGCGATTTTTCCATGGCCTGATAAGCATTGATCACCAAATTCAGGATCGCCTGTTTTAGTTTATCCCGGTTGCCGATGATATCGCTCTGAGCTTTCAAATTGGTGATTTGTTTCACATCCTGGCGCAACTTGGGATTGAACTTGATCGACTCCACAACCTCACGAATCACGGTGTTCAAATTTACCCTAGCCTCAGATCTCGCCTCGGGCCGCACGTAATTCAAAAAGTCGCTGATCAGACGGTTTAGGCGGTCGATCTCCTTGTCGACGATCTTCATCAACTTCACATCTTCTTCGTTGTGCTTGGTCGGGTTGGTCAGCATCAATTGAATGCTGCCGGAAATGCTCGCCAGTGGATTGCGAATCTCATGCGCGATGCCCGCCGCCAATTGTCCCACGGCCGCCAGCTTCTCCTGCTGACGGAAGGTTTCTTCCATCATCTTCTGCTCGGTGCGGTCGTCAAACAGCAGCAGCCAGCCCTTGAGCTTGCCTTCCATATCTTTAAAACGCGCGGCCACCACTTCTAAAATTTTGATCTGTCCACCGGAGCGGGTGACTTTCACTTCGCGCCGCTCAAAGGTCTTACCTTCATTTTCAATCAGCTCACGCCACGGCCAATTCAGCTCGGGCACGATATCTTGCAGCTTCACTTGGGCAAAATGATTGGCTTCCAGCACCCGCGCCGCCGGCGGGTTAAAAAACTGCACGAATCCGGTGCGGCTCACCACCACCATACCGGTGGTGATGTTATTGATGATCAGTTCATTGAGATTTTGCAGAACGACCAGCTCACTCTGTGTCTCCTGCAAGCGGGTTCCGGCCAAAGCCAATTGTTCACTGAGACGTCCACCTAAAAAGGTCACCGCGACAAACGCGACGTTGTTCACCGCCAGCGAAAAATACAGACTCTGTCCGGAAATCTCGGGCGACACGATCAGCAATGAGCTGAAGCACACCGAAGTCCAAATGGCGAGCAGCCAGCCGCCCTCTTTATCAAACACCAGTCCGCCCAAAATCAGATTGGTGAGATAGAGAAATAAAAACAGCGATTGTCTGGTGCCGGTAAAATAAATCAACAACGTGACGGCGGCCGTGTCGAGCGCGAACAGCACGGCATTCCAATATTCCTGCTGCTTAATCTTATTGAAGAAAAATAAATAAACGGAGTTGAGGAAAAAATTGACGCCCAGAACGCTGTAGACTGGCAGCCAAATCTCTACATTTAAAAAATTTCCGAGATGAATTTGGTACACGACCGACACCAGCAGAATACACACCAGAAACAGCGTGCGGACGGCGTGCACCAGCAGCCACGGCCGCCCCATTCCTGCGAGCTCCGCCGCATCAACTAAGCGCAGGTTGCGGGTGGGAAACTCAAGCGTGGTCAATTTTGCACCGTATTTGCCATGTTGAAGATCGGCAGATACATCGCCACCACAATGACCGCGATGATCGCGCCCAGCACGACCATCAGCAAAGGCTCAAGCAAGCTGGTCATGGCCTCGGTGGCATTCTCCACTTCATCCTCATAGAAATCGGCGACCTTACTTAACATCTGATCGATGTTACCAGTCTGTTCCCCGATGGAAATCATCTGGGTCACCATGTTGGGGAAGTAGGAAATTTTCATCAGCGGCTCGGCCAAAGTTTTACCGCGCGAGACGGCTTCCTTGGTTTCTAAAATAGCTTTTTCCACCATCCAGTTGCCGGTGGTGGCGGAGGAGATCTCGAGCGCGTCGATAATCCGCACACCGGAAGACAGCAGCGTCGACAGTGTGCGCGAGAAGCGCGCGATGGCGCTTTTCTTAATCAAGTCGCCAAACACCGGAACCTCAATGAAAATGGCATCGAGAATTTTACGCCCGTCCTCGGTGTCATAGTACATTTTGCCGAACATCGGGATGGCGATCATGCTGGCGATAATCACATACCAATAATGCTGGAAGAACACCGACGCATTGATCACCCATTGGGTGAGTGCCGGCAACTGCTGCCCGCTCTGAGTGAACATGGCCGACATTTTCGGAACCACAAACACCATAATAAAAGCGATCACAATAATCGCGACCACGATTACGGCCACCGGATAAAACAGCGCCGCCTTCACTTTGCTTTTGAGTTTCACCGAAGTCTCGATATAGGCCGCCAAACGGTTGAGCACGGTCTCGAGCACACCGCCTTCTTCTCCGGCCTTAACTAGATTCACATACAAGCGGTCAAACACGGTCGGCCGCGCCGACAGGGCATCGGCCAAACGCCGGCCCCGCTCGACATCGTTCACCACCAGACCAAGAACATTGGACATACCGGGACTGCGCGCCCCTCGGGCCATGGCTTCCAAACTTTGCACGATGGGCACACCGGCGCCGACCAGAACGGCGAACTGGCGCGTGAACACCTGCAAATCTTTTTGACTGACGCTGTCGCCGAACATGGAGAATTTTTTTAGATCAAAGCCCTTGGTGGCCGAACCCTTTTTGACATCGATGCGCAAAGGAGTCAGGCGCTGGGCCCGCATGCGGATGCGCGCTTCGGATTCGTTGGCGGCGTTCAATTCACCGCGAACCACCCGTCCGTCGTCAGTTTTGGCCTGGAACTCAAATATCGGCAAAATTACACTCCCGCGGATTTCAGCAATTTATCCAACTCTTCGGGATCGGAACTGTTCATAAAGGCCGAGCGCACTTCAATCTTGCGTTTTAAAACGAGCTGAACCAGCGCCTGATTGAGTGTCACCATTCCGGACTTGTCCTGCCCGACCTGCATCATGCCGTAAACTTGATGCAGTTTATTTTCCCGGACCAGGTTGCGGATCGGAGGACTCATCATCAAAATTTCCAGCGCCACCACTTGTCCGCCTTTGATCGCGGGAATTAAGCGCTGACATACAATCGCATTCAAGGTCAGGCTGAGCTGTGTGCGGACGCGGTCCTGCTGCTCGGCCGGAAACACATTCACCACCCGGTTAATGGTGCTGACCGCGGAGTTGGTGTGCAAAGTGGCGAACACCAAATGCCCGGTTTCGCAAATATTCATGGCGGCGTCGATCGTTTCCAAGTCGCGCAACTCACCCATCATACAAACATCGGGATCTTGGCGCAGAACGTGTTTTAAGGCCGACCGGTAGCTGACCGTATCGACGCCGATCTCACGCTGGTTGACGATGGAAGACTTGTGCGGATGCACATACTCGATTGGATCTTCAAGAGTAATAATATGGCCGCGGTTCTCACGGTTGATCTTGTCGATCAACGCGGCAATGGTGGTTGATTTTCCTGAGCCCGTGGGACCGGTGACCAGCACCAGGCCGCTCGGATAATTCACCACTTCACTGACCACGCCGGGCAAACCTAAGGATTCAATGTCGGGAATGTCGATG
>JANMVK010000088.1:0-7371 GCA_031392725.1 Pseudobdellovibrionaceae bacterium | reverse complement strand
ATTGGTGCGCGTATCTTTCATCACGTTTTCGAACTTATAAAATCTTAATGAGCCTTCTACTAAGCGCTGCACTTGCGGGCCGGGAAAATAATTGATCATGGCGCCGCTTTGGGAGGCCGCCAGCGGGCCGGCGATGACATCGGCGTCCAGCGGGGGGAGCAAAGCCTCAATCTCCTCACCCACACGCAGTTCCTCGGAAATCCAGGGCGATTGATAGTTGGCGGCTGAGCGAATCGACAAATTGAAGCGCGTGTCGCCGTTGATCTCGCTGTTGGCGAAAGCCCGGGCCCGCTCGGTGGGGTTATAAAATTTGGTGGCGTCCCGGAACGAGGAAGTCAGCGACAAACCGCCGGTGAGTGAGCTGTAAGCCCCCGCGCGATAAGAAAAGTAAGCGCGTTTATCAACTGTGTCTTTGATTTCAGAGCAGGACATGTGAGCGATGGTGTCGAGCTGTCCGGTGACCGCGAGCGGCAGGGCCGATTGATAGCCGGCGGCGCTATTGTTGGTCGAGCTCATGCTTGAGGTCTCAGTCGGCTGAGAGCAGTTCTGGAATACCAGAATGCAGGCGACGATCGCCAGGAATAAACCGTGTCTCATTTTGAGACTGGGGGACATGCCAGTACCTCCGGGGCTAGTAAAACTGTATCGGAATACTCCACTAAAGTATGAGTTCTTTATCCAACTTTTGTCGAGAATGTCTCATTCTGGAGCAATATCCGGCAGTTCAGACGTCATTCTGCGCATTGAACTCAAACCTAAAATATGGAATCTTAGGCTTCCATGAAGATCAAAAAAGCCGTAATTCCAGCCGCGGGACTCGGGACTCGTTTTTTACCCGCGACCAAGAGTATCCCGAAGGAAATGTTCCCCATCGTCGACAAGCCCATCTTGTTGTACATCATCGAGGAAATCATCGCGGCCGGGATTGAAGAAGTGATCCTGGTGCTAGGAACAACCAAAGCCGCCATCGAAAATTTTTTTGAAGACTACGATAAAATCAAAGTGACCAAAGTGCGCCAGGACAAACCACTCGGCTTGGGTCATGCGGTTTTGTGCGCCGATAAAGCCGTGGGCAATCATCCCTTCGCGGTGTTGCTGGGCGATGAAATCATGATCAATAAACCCGGACGCCCTTCGGGGATCGCGCAGTTGTGCAAAGTCTATGAGGAGACCAACACCTCGGCCGTCGCGGTGATGGAAGTCGGGGAAAAAGACGTGGTGAAGTACGGCATCGTGGGTGTGAGGGAAAAAGGCCCGAACTTGTGGAATGTGGATCACGTTGTGGAAAAACCTTCGGTCGCGGATGCGCCGAGCCGGCTGGCTTTACCCGGCCGTTATGTATTTGATCCGGAAATTTTTAATATTTTGCGCGACACCAAGCCCGGCCGCAACGGCGAGATTCAGCTGACCGACGGCATGACGGGTTTGGCGAAAAGCAAAGGCATGCTCGCTCTAAAATTGGACGCTCAACGCTTCGACGCCGGCGACAAGCTGGGTTTTATGCAAGTGAATATCGAGCTGGGACTACAGCACCCGGAGATCGGGCCGCAATTGGATAAATATCTGAAAGAAAGATTCGGGGGGAAATCATGATCGCTCTAACCGCTCTGCTGGTGGCTCAGGCCTTCGCTTACATTCCGGAATATTCCATGATCGCTTCGCGCGCGGCCGAGCAGCACGGCAAAGGCTCCTACCAGATTGAACAAGACGTGATCATCCGCAAAGAAGCTGAGGCCTTCACGGTGCGTGAAACTTGGATTGTGAACGGCGAAAATTCCATGCGTATGACGTTTGAGGGGCGCGGACCGCTTAAAGGCTTGGTTGCAGGCACGGTGATTTACGAGGGCAACAGCAAGATTTTTTACGACGGCTCGTTGCGCTCGCAAAAATTGACTGAGGAATGGTTCGAGCCGTTTTTCCACTTCCGCAACAGCAAATACTTCCGCTCCAAGTTGGTGAATTTAAAAGTGGCGCCGCAGGAATCGCTGAAAGACCGCAACCCGTTGCCCGCGGAAGGTGATCTCAACTATCAGCCGCCCAATTACATTCGCCTGTCGCGCGTGGGTGGGGCTTTGGCGTGGGCCATTGGCCTCAATCCCGTCAATGGCGGGGAATCGCCCACCATGTGGCTGGAGCAGGATCAATTTGTTCTGCGGAAGTTTAAGAATCTCAACAAAACCGTATTGCGCGCCGATGACTACGCCAAATACGACGACGTCTTTTGGTTTCCGCGCCAGCGCACCTATCAATTTGGCGGCTTCACCGTGCAAGTCTCCACGGTGCGCGTGACGCCCACTTCGGTCAAAGCCGGCAGTGATCCCCGCTTTAAGGGCGCCACTTTGGTGGCCAACAAGGAAGTTCTCAAGTTGCCCGATGTGGACGGGCTGCGCGATTTCTATCAGAGATTCAGATGAGTTCAAATTGCTACCTCGTCGCTGTCGATGCTCCTCTTAAGGAGGCGCTCACCTATTTGCCGCCGGATAATGGCGAGGTGTTGCAGCGCGGGCACTCGGTCAAAGTTCCCTTGGGCAAACGCACCGCTCATGGCGTGATTTTAAAAACCGGCAGTGAAGCCACCAAAGAATTCAAATTGAAAGCGATTTTAGAAGCGGTCATTGCACGGCCTATTTTACCGGCGGCCTACATGGATTGGCTCGAGTGGATGGCGCAATATTATATTCATCCCATCGGCCAGATTATGGAAACGGTGTTCCCGCCGCTTGAGAAAAAGGAAAAACTGCGCAAATCCAGCAAAGCGCCGGTGGTTAAGGAGGTCTCCCATGCGTCCACCCCGCCCGCGTTGACCGAAGAGCAACAGAGCGTGATCAAGGGCATCGAAGCCACGGCCGGATTCGCCGTTCACCTGCTTCACGGCGTGACCGGCTCAGGGAAAACTGAAGTGTATTTGCATTTACTCGAAGATCTGATCCGCACCGGCCGGCAAGGATTGGTTCTGGTGCCGGAGATTTCATTGACGCCCCAGCTGATTGACCGTTTCTCGCGCCGTTTTCCCGGTTCCGTGGCGGTGCTGCATTCACATCTCACCGAACGCGAAAAGACCACGCAGTGGTGGGGCGCGGTGAGCGGCGAAAAACAAATTTTGATCGGCGCGCGCTCGGCTTTGTTTTGCCCGCTGCCTAAATTGGGATTGATCATTCTCGATGAGGAACATGAACCCAGCTACAAGCAGGATGAAAAGTTAAAGTATCACGCCCGCGATGCCGCCATCATGCTCGGTAAAAATTTAAATATTCCCGTGGTGCTCGGCTCGGCCACACCCAGCATGGAATCGTGGAGCAACGCTCAACAGGGAAAATATAAACTGCACACCATGGCCCAGCGGGTGAACGCGCGGGTGATGCCGGAAATCTCAGTGGTCGATCTGCGTGAAGTGTTGCGCCACCGCAAAGACAATCCTTCGACTCTACCGTTTTGGCTCTCCGATGAGCTTCACGCGGAATTAAAACATGTGTTTGCCAAGGGCGAGCAGGCCGCGCTGTTTTTAAACCGGCGCGGAATGGCGCAAACGGCTCAATGCCATGGTTGTGGCTATGTCGCCGAATGTCCCAACTGTTCGGTGTCACTCACTCTGCACGCGCGTTCGTATTTGGTGTGCCACTACTGCGATTACAGCGAAAAACTAACCGAGCTTTGTCCCGACTGTAAAGAGACGCCGATGTCGGCGCTCGGTCTCGGCACCGAAAAAGTCGAAGACGACATTGCCAAATTATTTCCCGAAGCGCGCATTGCCCGCGCCGACCGCGATGAGGTGCAAACCCGCGCGCAGTTGGAAACACTCATCGAAGATTTTGAATCCGAACGCACCAATCTGCTGATCGGCACGCAAATGATCGCTAAGGGTCTGGATTTTCCACGGCTCAATTTTGTCGGCCTGGTGCTGGCCGATGTCGGCTTCCATTGGCCGGATTTACGGGCGAGCGAGCGCAGCTTTCAACTCCTCACCCAGGTCAGTGGGCGTTCGGGCCGCCAAACCGCGGGCCGGGTGCTGATCCAAACTTATGATCCCAGCCATCCGAGCATCACTTTCACTCTGAAAAACGACTTTTATGGCTTCGCCGAATTTGAACTGCAAGAACGGCGCGATCTGCTTTATCCCCCGCATTGGCGTATGGCCATGCTCCGCATTCAGAGTAATAGCGAGGCGGATGGCCGCAAAGTTTCCGAGCACCTCGCCCACCGCGCCCAAGCGCTGCAAAAACAGTTCACTACTTACGAAAACCTTCAGGTACTCGGGCCCGCGACCGCCCCTCTTCACAAATTACGTAACAAATTCCGTTTCCAACTGATTGTGAAATGTGATTCCACCAAAAAGCTCAATTCCTTTTGCCGCCAATTGGTCGGGGATGGCGAGTGGATCACGACGGGGACCAAGGTCCAGGTCGACATCGACCCGTTCTCAATGATGTAATTGTACTAATGGCCGAAAATAACAGAGCGCAAACTTGTCCGCGGTGTAAACAGCTCGCGGACCAATTTTTTTCCATCGACGCCGGTATGCGGCTCGCCTTGCGCGACGCCGGAGTGGCCGAAGTCCTTCCTGATCAGGTTTGTCCGACCTGTTATGAATCTCTCACCGGGCATGTTTCGCAGGGCCTGAAGCTGCGCATGGAACGCGACATGCGCGAGAAAAATAAAATGATCATGTGGAAGAACCGCGTACATCTGATCAAAAACGCGCGCAGCCTGATGAGCCAAAAGGCCTACTCAGAGGCGGCCGTGCAATACGAAAAATATCTGCGCGTGCTCGAGATGGTTTACAATTTAAAAAAAGGCGAGCTTTCGCCCGCCGTGTTCAACAACTCCTCGCGCTCCAAAGAACTGACCGTGATCGCCTCGGTGTACTGGGATCTGATGCGCATTTACGATACGAGCCCGCGCTATGGCGAGCGCATGCAGAGCTCGGCCACCAAGCTCTCGCAATTTCTGCCGTTCAGCCCGCTGTATCCCGATATTATAAAAAAGGCCGATGTGTTCGGGCGCTCGGCCAAAAACCAAGTGGTCATCCGCGGCTTCTTAAAAAACACCAAATCCAAACGCGGGCCGTGCTTTATCGCCAGCGCCGCCTTTGCCGATGAACCGTTTGCCCCGGAACTGTACATCTTGCGTGAATTTAGAGACCAAGTGCTGCGCCCCTGGTATCTCGGGCGCCAACTGATCTGGATCTACTACCAAACGTCGCCTCCGATGGCGGCGTGGCTGTCCAACAGTCAACTTAAAATGCGCGCCACCCGGTGGTTAATTACAAAAATGGCCCACCAGTTGAAGAAGAGCTTGAAATCACGCCAAACAATGGGATTTTAAAACTATGGATACGATTGTTATCGGCGGCGGCCTCACCGGCCTATTACTGACTCACAGATTGTTTGAGGCGGGACACAAAGTGACTCTGCTCGAGGGCCGTGATCATTTGGGTGGCACTCACCGCCGGCCCATGCTGAATTTTTTCGCCGCCACCAAGGCCAATATGGAATTATGCGAATGGCTTAAGGCTCATTCGCCGACGCCCGTATCGTTTGCCGTGAACGAGCACCGCCCGGAAATTTTTGAAGAGGCTCATTGGCACGCCTTCGCCGGATTTCTCGACACCGAATTTAAAACGCTGGGTGAGCTTTCCCATTTGAGCCACACCCATGAAATTCAAATCACGCCCGGCCCCGACCAGATCGTGCGCGCCTTAATCGAGCAGCTGCCCATCGCCGCGCAACTGCAAGCCGAAGTGACAGAAATCAAATTCTCCAATGAGAGTGCCTGCGAAGTGGTGATCAACGGCGACAAAATCCTAAAGACCGAGCAGATCTTCTTCACCGGTTCGCCGGTCTCGCTAAACAAATTGATTGTGACCGAAGCCCTGCCGGCTAAGCACCGCTCACGCCTCGCCAAAGTCCACAATTGGACGGCCGTGGTATTAGAAATCACGCATCCCGCTCCCATCGCAGAGTCGGGCGCGATGCGCTTGTTCAGTCACTCCTCCAAGGAATTTGAACCGGTGTTCGGCCGCATCGAAGCCAATATCTCCCGCTGGGCCACGCTGGTGCACTCCGAACGCGCCGATGAGCACGAGTTCACCGGCCAATGCATCCGCCACATTAAGCGCCAGCTGAAACGCGCCTGGCCCGAAGTTCTCGAAGGCAAGCCCCATGAAAAAATCTACGTGCTACCCGCGGCCTACGGCCAAAATAATTTAAAAACTAAATCGCCATGGCTGTTGCCTGAAATTCCCAATTTGTTTTTAGTCGGACACACTCTGGCCAGCCAATCTGGTTTTCTTGGCGGCTTGGAAGCCGTCAAAGGTGTCGAGGCCCTGATCGCCGGCACCGATGTGCCACCGCTCGATCATTTGAGCGACTCGAAGCCGGATTAGTCTCGCGTTTTTCGGCGCAGTAAATAAGCCCAAACTTTCTTAAAGCGTGAACTCACCGGCGCCATATGCGCATTGCGCATGGGCAAGTGTGAAACTAAAATCTGCGAATGGGAGCCGCGCGGAACTTCATCCTCAATATTCAACAGCTCGGCATCCGAGCCGCGCACTAAATAACTTAACGCCCGCAGTTGCCAGAAACTGCCGAAACTATCTCCCGCATGCAAGAATGCAAAATAGCGATCCGGCGGCGTCGATCCCTTTTCCCCAAGCCAAGCTGCTGTACCCCAAGTGGCTGTGTCCTGCGGACCCGACAACATAATCACCCGCGCGAAGGGATAGACCTTCGACAAAAACGCCGCGTGACCTGACCCCTGCGAATGTCCGGCGATCACCACGCGGTCCCACGCCAACGACCCATCGGAAAAAAACTGATCCCAGCCCCCGCCCTTGTCCTTCGCCCGCAAATAATCCATCAGCGCGACAATCCGGCGCGCGATGCAGTTGGCGGGATTCACCGTCACCCACTGGCTGCCGTCAATTCCGAGCGCGATCTCCGAGCGGAACTGATCAAAACAGCTGTGATTGGGGGACTCCCGGCACACGGTCGTGATTACGTTATTGGGATAATCGATACCCACCACGTGATAACCCATGGCAGCCGCAAGCTGCTGCATTTCCAAAAAATCCTCAGGCCGGCTGTTGGTGCCGCCTAAAGTGATAAATAGACGGCCCTGGCTGGCGCCCTTGGGATGGAGCACCACATGGGGTCCGGTCATCTGCTGGATCAGCGGATCGGTCGCGGACGGCGAAACCAACTCGGGTTCCGAGGCCCAGGCGCTGCTCACCGCTACTATAAAGGCTAACAAGATAATGGGGTCCTTTATAAGCCCCACAAGTTATAGGCTCATGGCGTAAATTCAGTTGCCCCGGTCAAATTCTTCATGCTAACTAAACCCCAATAAACGACTCACTTTCCGCGGCTCTTCTGG
>JANMVK010000053.1:0-3997 GCA_031392725.1 Pseudobdellovibrionaceae bacterium | reverse complement strand
GTCGCAGCCACGGTTGCTGAATGCCAACAGGTCGTTGGATTGGCCCGGTTGTTTCCGCGCGAATGGACTCAGCATGTAGCTCCCCCCACCGTATCGGAAGCTAAGCCGATCCTGGAAGCCGACCCCACAGCTAGCCGCTAGTTAGAGACAGGGGCGGTCAATAGTACCGCCGCCGAGTAAACCGTAAGGCAATTCCAGATAAATCGCATGGCCCTGGTCGGTGGGAGAAATCCGCACCCGCTGGTGGCCTTGATTAAAAACCACATCGGCGGCTTTCAATTGGCCGTCTTGAACATCAAATTTTGAAGAGGGATCGTCACCATTCACCGCGGCTGGAAATGCGGTGGGGTTCGCGAGGCCTTCGATGGTGAATGCAATAAAACCACTGTGGGGAGCTTGAAGAGCGGGGAACAACGGAGCTTCCGCGGTCACGGTCACCTCCGTCACTTGCCCGCGGTTGTCGAGAAAGCGGCAACTGAGAGACTGCGCGCCCGCCGGGAAACCCGTAGCTAGAGTCAAGACCATGAAACCAATTAGAATTTGCATAGCCAATGGCTATACCGAGAAACCTAATGCATTGCAACATAATTTAGGGAAGAGCCACATTCCATTCCACTGCTGAAACTTCAGCAGGGTTGGAGCGGGGGAATTTGGCCAGAAACAACTGAATCTGTTGAGCTAGCGGCACGGCCACCTGCCGGAGCTGCGGACCGCGAATCATACCCGTGACGGTCACTGCGACCGCGGTGCCGGCCTCCGCCGTAGTTTTTAGCGCGGTGGGAATGGAGTCGGCGGAATAGGCCATTACACCCATGGCTTTGGTCGCTCCATGTTCCAAGGCCTCACGCAAATGCCCCTTGATGTAGAGCTCGCGGTAGAGAGCGAAAATGGTGGCGCCTTCGATTGAATGGCGGCCGGCCATTTGGAGGCGGCTCCAACATTCGTTGTCCGCCATTTTGGCTAAAGCCAGCTGATCGGTGCGCAAGTGTTCGGGCACCTCTGTTAGCTCGCGAAGTTGAATTCCCATCCGGCAAAATTGATAACCTTTCACTCCCTCATAGGCTGCGTAGCCACCGTTGTAGGTCATTCCGCCCACGGCCATCACGCCGGTGACTCTCAGTGTGATCATGCTCATGCCGACCGCTGAAACTCCGACTAATCCGACGCCGGTTCCGAATGCGGCCGCGCCCGCCATCTTGCCCGAGAAATTGGCCAGCACGGCTTCGCGGTCAAGTTCGCAGCGGACCGGTGTGCCCAGTTCAGAACTTCGGCGATAGGCATTGGTAACTGTAATATAAGCGGTGAGGGGAGCCAGAGCGCCGGGAGTTCCAAGCGCACCCACGCCCATTCCGGCGCCACGCGCGCCTTGGATCGCCCGGTTACCGAGTTGCAAAGCCAGCGCGCCGCCGCGAGCGACGGCTAAGGGGCCGAGCGCGAAGGTCGACATAAACGCCACGGTCCCGCCGATGGCGTAGGCGGTTTGCAGAGCTAAGGCTTTTTTAAATTGCAGTTGGTCGCGGGCTAAAATGGCGTTGACCACTTGCAGTTCGGCCACGATTTCACTGACTTCGTTAGTGGTGTTAAAGGCCAGCGCGAACTCTTCGGGCCGCGACATGGTGAGCGCGGTGGGAACTTTTAATCCGAGATTGCGGTCGATTTCATCGCGATACCAATTGCCGAGAGTTTGCAGCAAAGTTTCGTGAGCCTGTTGGAATTTTTCGAGGTTTAGTGACTGTTGATGAACGACCGATCCCACCGCCAGTTTGCTGTAGGCCAAGTAGTCGCGATGTTTTAATCCTAAGCTTTGCTGCACCACCCGGCGCAGTTTTTCCTCCGCGATGGCAAACTTAAATCGCGGATACAGCCGCGTGGTGACTTCCTCGGGGACAATATGATTTTCGAGCAGCGAGATCAGAGCTTCGCTATAACGGGGAACTCCCGACTGGCTCCGGTCGGCGCGATGAGGCGCCATTTGGTCGCGCAGCAAAGCGCGGAAGGTTTGCACCTTTTGGCGTTCCTCAACCGTGAATTCTTCCTTCGCGCGGCTCAGGCAAGCTTGATATTCCTGCTCGACGGCCTGGGGAGTCTGCGCCAAAGCTTGCGAACAAAACACAATGGCGATGCCAAAAACTGTCATTTTTGACAGAAGGTTTCGGGCTAGCGCCTGGTTAAAATGGAGTTCACGGTTTTGTCCGGCCATCGGCGGCTAAGAGTCCAATTTGCGTACCAGCCAAGCGCGTCCTATTAGCCCTTGACGCGGGGCGACCCCAACGCTAGAAGTGGCCGCTGTTGGGGATCTTACGGAGTTGCCGAATACGGCGCCTCCTTCGAGCTTCCCGGGATGATCTGATGCCTTTCAAAGAACTCGAAAAACGAATAGGCCATACCTTCGCGCAACCCGATTTGCTGCGCGTGGCACTCACTCATCGCTCACATTATTTTGAAAACAAAGCCTCCTCTCTCGGCCATTTCGAACGTTTGGAATTTTTGGGCGACGCCGTTCTGGATCTGCTTTTGTCGGAAGCCTTGATGGATAAATATCCCGAGGTCGACGAAGGCACGCTGTCGAAGTGGCGCGCCAGTTTGGTCAACGAACAAAGTTTAAGCGATGTCGCCCGCGCGATGAATTTGGGCAAGTACGTTTTTCTCGGCCGCAGTGAGAGTCTAAACCGTGATCAATCGCAGGACCGTCCGCGCATGCTGGCTTCGGTGTTTGAGGCGGTGGTGGCCGCGGTTTACAAAGACGCGGGCCTGGAGACGGTTAAGAAATTTATGGAGCGCGAATTCGCGGCCCAGCTCAACCGCCTCGACAAAGACAATGAGTACGCCACGGATTTTAAGACGCGGCTGCAAGAGTACGCGCAAAAACGCTGGAAGGTGCTGCCGGATTACCGTTTGCTCGGCAGCGCGGGCCCTGAGCACGCGAAGATTTTTACCTATGAAGTTTGGATCGATGAAGAATCTTACGGCAAAGGCGAAGGCAATTCGCGCAAAGCCGCGGAACAAGAGGCGGCCCGCGCCGCCTTAAATAAGATCGGAGAAAAGCCATGAGTTATCAAGCCGGGTTTGTCGGCCTAATCGGGATGCCCAATTCAGGGAAGAGCACGCTGATGAACCTTTTGGTCGGCGAGAAGGTGTCCATCGTCACCAATAAACCGCAGACCACGCGCCGGCGCGCCATGGGCATTGTCAACGGGGCCAATTATCAAGCCGTGTTTGTCGATGCGCCGGGTTTGGTGCAAGCCACCGCGGGACTTAATTTATTTTTACGTGAGGAAGCCTTGGATGTGATCAGTCACTGTGATGTTTTGGTCGCGGTGTTGAATATCGATGAGTACCGGGCTGAAAATTTGGATGAGATTGTGAAACTGGTTCAGGAGTCGCGCCGTCCTTGGGTGGCCGTGATCCATAAGACCGATTTACCGCAACTGCACCGGCCGCAAATCATTCGCGATAAACTGGAATCTCTGAAGGTGCCGGTGGTACAAGGCTCCAGTGTGGTCGAGGGCGAAAGCCTTAAGGAAAGTCTGATGGCCGCCATCGCGCCGTTGTTGCCGAAGAGCGAAAAGCCGTTATATGAGGCGGATCTTTATACTCTTAGCAGTACGCGGGACCTTTGCGCGGAGATCGTGCGCGAAAAATGTTTTGAACAATTGCACCAGGAAATTCCCTATGGCCTGGCGGTTAAAATCATGCGCTTTGTTGAGGACGATGGCCCCACGGTGCGGATTGAAGCCGAAATTTTTGTGGCCAAGGAAAATCACCGTCCCATCGTGATTGGCAAAGGCGGGTCGGTGTTGAAAAATATCGGAACTGAAGCCCGCAAAGAAATGCAAACGCTGATCGGGCGCAAAATTTATTTGGATTTGAAAGTGACCTCGAAACCAAATTGGCAGAAGAGTTCGGGAACGATGAAGGAGCTGGGCTATGTCCACACGCAGACTTAAGAGAGTGGCCGTGATCGGCCGCCCCAATGTCGGTAAATCGACACTGTTCA
>JANMVK010000671.1:0-1617 GCA_031392725.1 Pseudobdellovibrionaceae bacterium | reverse complement strand
GCAGCGGGGTGCGCGCGCGGTCACTCAGTCCCGGCGACCGCTTTCACGGCGAGGTCTTGGCGGTGACCGGGCAGGAAGCCTTTGTTTCCACCGGCACTCCGACCGACGCCGTAATGCCATTTATGGTGGGACCCGCAGGCGAAAAGCCAAAAACCGGGGATCGAATTGAAGTGATCGTGATCCGCGTGCGTGAAGGCGAAATTATGGTTCGAGAAGTGGGCGGACGCGGAGTCAGCGCGAAGGCGGATTCACTGGACGATGCCTACGAGATGGAACTTGCCGTGGAGGGTGTCGTAACCGAAGCGGTGAAGGGTGGATTCCGCGTGAAGGTCCAGGGTGTGAGCGCCTTTTGTCCAATTTCACAAATGGATTGGCGCTGCGAAACTCCAGCTGAGTACGTGGGCCGCAAGTTTGAATTCATTATCACAAAATGGGAAAAAGGCCGGGACCTGGTGGTGTCGCGGAGAAAAATCCTCGAGCAAGAGCGCGGCCGCAGCGAGGGCGCCTTCCAAACGAAATCCCAGGTGGGCGACATTTTCACCGCCGAGATTTTCCGCATTGAGAAATATGGCGCCTTTGTGCGCCTGCCGGATGGCATTGAGGGTTTGGTCCCGATCAGCGAGATGAGTGTCGGCCGGATCAATCATCCGCAGGAAGCCGTCAATCTCGGGCAGACCGTGCAAGTGAAATTGATGATGGTTAAAGAAGAGGGCGACCGCCTTAAAATCAGTTTCTCTCTTAAAGACAAAATCACCAAGGGTGGTATTCCAGGCGAAGATGACGACCAATCCTGGCGCTCCCATGGAGCCGCAAGTTCCACGCCACCCAAAAGTTTTGGCACTTTGGGCGATTTGTTAAAGGGCGCAAAGGGAAAGCCCGACTAAGCCCGCACCACGCATTTAGCTAAACGGTAGCGCGAACCCGGCTGTCCGCAGTTGCCGCCGTAGGTGGGTTGAAAGCAGCGCCCGTCGAACCATCCCACATGACCCTTGCCGTGAAACCCTCCGCTCCAAGAACAAACGGTGCCGCGGCGGCGGCTCGAGTATGAGATTACACTGTAACCGCGGCGTTGTAAGGCGCTGGCCATGCCCACGCCGTTGCCTGCGGTTCCGCTGAATCCCGTCAATGATTTCACCACCGACACGCAGTTTCCGCCACCGCCCGCGATGCGGCCGCTTTGGTCACGGCGCCGGCCATGTCCGCGGCTCGATTCTTGGCGGAATTTATGTTTGCGCGCTTTCACCCGGTTGTATCGACCCGCAACTTGAGATTCGAGGTAACCGGTGTAGTTGCGGAATAAATCTTGCGCGGTACCGGTCGAGACCATCTTCAGATTAAGCAGCGCGAATTCTTCCTGCGACAAAATCAATTGTTCGGGCACTCGACCCAATTCCTCGTCGGGCAAACGCAACGTCATTAGGACTTCGCCGCCCTCTATAAATTCCACCGCCACGGTTTCATCTTTGTGAACGCCAAGGGATATTCCCCCGGGGTTGGACTCACGCTGGCCGTCTGTTATTACCGAGTCGGGCACAACTTCATTGTCGACCGGGAACCGGTAGAGGCCACTGATTCCACTTATGCCGGTATTGGTGGCTGGGGCCACTAAATCCGGGT
>JANMVK010000014.1:0-3057 GCA_031392725.1 Pseudobdellovibrionaceae bacterium | reverse complement strand
TCCGGCGCCAGAACCGGCATCACCGATAGCCTGCGCCCAGGCTCCATCTCGGATTTGACCCCGTCGGATGAGCTTGTGTTCCGCGCCACGTTTTTAAATGGAGAAATTCCGCCACGGCACACGCTCTATTGGCGGGGAGCGGTTCTCGACCGTTCCAAAGGTTTAGAATGGGACCGCACCAGTGACGCCGATTTGCGCCGCCCTCCCGCTCCACGCGAATCGCAGAACGAAATCGAAATCTACATGGAGCCCGGTTCCGAAAAATTTCTGTTTTCCCTCGGCAATACCTCGGCGATTTATTTTCCCAATGATGCTCTCCGCTCGCGGATGGCCCAGCGGGACGGCGAAATTTATGAATTGGGCCAGCCGCTGCAAACGCGCGAGCGCTACTTTTTAGAATCCAGTGCGGCTGAACCGGAACCCACTAAAGATCTGGAAAAATACCTGCAAACCGGTGAGCCGCCCAGCCAACAGCTCAGCACGTTTCTCAACCAATATAAGGGTTTGCCCACCGCCGAAGTGGTGAAGAAGCTGCAGGACAATTTTCATAGCAAGGGTTACGGCTACACTCTGCAGCCGCCCAAAGTGAATACGGTCGACGAATTTTTGTTTAAAACCAAATCCGGATTCTGTGAACATTTCGCGGGCTCCATGGCCACCATGCTCCGTCATTTAAAAATCCCCTCGCGCGTGGTGGTGGGATTTCAAGGTGGCAGTCCTAGCTTTCTCGATAGTTACATCAGCGTGCGCGCGCACGACGCCCACGCCTGGGTGGAATACTATGATGCCGATGACAGACGCTGGCGCCGCACCGATCCCACGGCCTCGGTCGATCCCTCGCGCTTTGCACCTGGCGCGGAGGGATTTGCCGGCCGCCAGTGGGTGCCCGGCTGGGTGCCCAATAAGTGGGGCACCACGTACTTAAAGGCCCGCGCCTTGGTCGACGAAATCGAAGCCAATTGGGTGGGATTCTTATTGCGCTTTGATTTAGCCAAACAGAAAGAATTATTAGCCAAGCTCGGAATGGAGGCCGTGTTGTTCCGCGCGCTGCCGGTGTTTTTGATTCTGGCCGTGGCGCTGGTGCTGGCCGTTCTCTATTTTCTTGAAGCTCAGGGACGGGAACAGCTGTCCACCGAGGAGCTGCTTTACCGCAAATTCCAGCGCGCTCTGAAGCCTCTCAAGCTGGTCAAAGAGCACAATGAGGGACCGTTAACTCTGATGAGCCGCATCGAGGACTTTGATTCTCGGCTGGCGGACAAGGCCCATCCGATCTTAGCCGCGCTCACAGAGGCGCGATTTGGTTCAAAAAATCTCAGCCGGGCCGCCGCCGCCGAGATTTCCCGCCAAATCCGCTCCTTGACCAAGCGTTAGGTCGTTGATACCGAGTTAGACATGCAACCAAAAATGACGCCGCTGATGCAGCAGTACTGGGAGATCAAATCCCAGCACCCGGAAAAAGTTGTGCTGTTCCGCATGGGCGATTTTTTTGAAATGTTCCACTCGGACGCGGAAACCGCGGCGCCGATTTTAAACATTGCTCTGACCCAGAGAAATAAAAAAGACAGCGAATCGGCCAAGATGTGCGGAGTTCCCCATCACAGCATCGCGGGACCGATCGGCAAGTTGCTGGCCGCGGGCTTAAAGGTCGCGATCTGTGATCAAATCGAAGATCCCGCCACGGCCAAGGGCATTGTTAAACGCGCGGTGACCCGCGTGCTGACGCCGGGAATGGTTTACGATCCCGACACGCTTGACCAATTGAGCGCGCATTACTTGGCGGCTTATGACGAAACGCAATTGGCGTTAACCGATGTCACCACGGGCGCCGCTCTAGTTTATGGCGTGGAGTCCGAAATGGAGCGCGAAGAATTGCTGGCGCTGCTCCGGCCGGTGGAACTGGTGTTGAGCCAGAAGCAAATCGACAAACGGCGTAAGGCTGAATATACCTATCAAGCGGTGATCTCCGAACAAAGTGAGCCCGAAGCTCCCACCGGACGCTTATTAAAATACATCGAGAAAATGCAAGGAGCGGAAACCGCGGCCAGTATCGCCGCGTTTGAAAAACGCGGACTGAAGGCCTCTTTAAGAATGAGCGCCAACACCGTTCAGCACTTGGAAATTTTTGAGAACTCGCGCGGTGGAAAAACCGGAACGCTATTTGAAGCGATCAACCGCACTAAGACCAGCGCCGGCGCGCGCTTGTTGAAAAGCTGGCTGCTCTCGCCCTTGCGCGATCTCACAGAAATTCTGGGCCGCCAGCAGGAAATCCAATTGTGGGTCAAAGATAGCGTACGTCTTAAAAACTTCCGCCAGCAGTTGGTGGAGTTGGGCGATGTGGAACGCCGTTTGGGCAAAGTGCATTCCACCACTTTTAATGCCCGTGACCTGCGCGCCATCGCGCAGAGCATACTGGCCGGAAAAAAGCTGACTGAGATGCAGGTCCAGCCGCCGCGCTTGGAAGGCTTAGGCGATTGCGTGGCTTTGGCCGATAAAATCGAGTCGCTACTTAATGATGAATTGCCCCACGGAGTGAAAGAAGCCGGGCTGATCCGCCAAGGCGCGATCGCGGCGCTGGATGAACTGATTCATCTCACCCAGAATATGCAGAAGCTTTTGCAGGATCTGGAGACGCGGGAAAAAACTCAAACCGGAATCTCTTCGCTTAAAGTCCGCTACAACAGCGTGTTTGGTTTTTACATTGAGCTGACCAAAGCTCATTCACATAAAGCGCCGTCGCATTACATGCGCAAGCAAACGTTGACCAACGCCGAACGCTACACGACGGATGAACTCACCGCGCTCGAAGAAAAAGTTCTGTCGGCCCGTTCGCGCCGTGAGCAAATGGAATTTGAAATTTTCAGCGGCCTGCGCCTCAATGTCATCGAACTCGCGCCGCAACTTCTATCGCTCGCGCGAGTGTGGAGCCGCTGGGATGTGATCAGCGCCTTTGCCTGGTTGGGAATCGAACGCCGTTACTGCGCGCCCAGCTTTAGCAATCAAGGCCTGCTCAATATAGAACTCGGACGTCATCCGGTCGTAGAGCAATATGAAGCGCAG
>JANMVK010000815.1:0-2526 GCA_031392725.1 Pseudobdellovibrionaceae bacterium | reverse complement strand
GAATTGCTCACTAGCTCTTCCACTTTCGGCGCGAGCGTCATCACCGCGATTTCGCCGCGTTCATTCATATATTTATGGGTGATCGCGCGCGACAGGCCCTTGCGCACGGATTCGGTCAGCACTTCGGCGTCTTTGTTTTTGTGTCCTTCATCGGCCAAGGTTTCAAAAATAGTGAGCAGATCGCGAATGGAGACTTGTTCCTTAAGCAGGCTTTGCAGCACCTTCACCACGGAACCCAGCGGCAGCACATCGGGAATCAGCTCGGCCACAACTTTGGGATAATTCTTTTTGAAATTCTCAATCAAGCTGTCGGCTTCCTGGCGGCCGAACAGTTCATGGGCGTGCGTGCGGATGATTTCAGTTAAATGAGTGGCCATAACCGTGGGCAAATCCACTACCGTGTAGCCGGCCATTTCCGCTTCTTCTTTTTGGGCTTTGCCGATCCATAAAGCATCGAGGCCGAACGCGGGTTCCTTCGTGGGAATTCCCGGCACCGGACTGATCACATTGCCCGGATCCATGGCCAAAAGATTTTCCGGACGGAGGACGCCGCCCGCGACCTTATTGCCTTTAATCAACACGCGGTACTCGCCTGGAGTTAACTGCAGATTGTCCCGGATGTGCACGCTGGGAACCACAATTCCCATATCGAGTGCGAACTGTTTGCGGATTGAAACGATGCGCTCAAGCAAATCACCCGATTGATCGCTCTCCACGATATTGATCAGGCCGTAACCCACTTCCAACTCCACCAAATCAAGCGGGAGCATGGACTCAATATTTTCTTTCATCGGCTTGCGTGAGGCCTCGTCTTTAACCGACTGCTCTTTTTCCTTCTTTTCAACGTTGAATTTGGTGATAACCCAGGCAACTATCCCGAGGAACGCCGCCACTATGAAAAAGGGCATGGTGGGCAATCCGGGAATCAGGCCGAATATGCCCATAATGGTCGCGACGATGGCGACGGCGCGCGGCTTTAAGAACAACTGACCGGCCATCTCCACGCCAAGATTCTGTGAGGAGGAATTGCGCGTGACCACAATACCGGCCGCAGTCGACACGATTAATGCGGGAATTTGGGTCACAAGACCATCACCGATGGTCAACATGGTGTAGGTCTTTGCGGCCGCGGCTAAATCCAAATTTTTCTGGAACACGCCGATCAATAAACCGCCGACGATATTAATTAAAGTGATGATGATGCCGGCGATGGCATCTCCGCGCACGAACTTGCTGGCACCGTCCATGGAACCGTAAAAGTCCGCTTCCTTCTCAATGTCTTTGCGCCGCTGGCGTGCCTCGTTTTCGGTGATCAAGCCGGCGTTGAGGTCGGCGTCGATGGACATCTGTTTGCCGGGCATGGCGTCCAAGGTGAAACGGGCCGCGACTTCCGCCACGCGGCCGGAACCTTTGGTGATCACGATAAAGTTAATGACCACTAAGATTACGAATACGACAAAACCAATCACGTAAGAATCGCCGACAACGAAATGGCCGAAGGCTTTAATCACTTGGCCGACGGATCCATCGCCCTCATGACCATGAGTTAAAATCAGTCGCGTGGTGGCGACGTTGAGAGCAAGACGGAACAACGTGGTCATCAAAAGCAAACTGGGGAAGATACTGAAGTCGAGCGAACGGTCGGTGTAAATCGCCACCAGCAAAATCAACAAAGAGAGTGTCAAAGATACGGTGAGGAACAAATCCAGCATGACGGCTGGAAGCGGAACGATCATCACCGCCAGGACGGCGACTAACGCGACCGCGACTAGCAAATCGATATTTTTGCTGAACCGTTCAAACTTTTTAATGAACTGAAAAACTTGTTCCATACTATCTCACCGTCTTTTTCTTCAAACGGTAAACGTAACTCAGAACTTCGGCGACGGCCGCATAGAGCTCCCGGGGGATCACTTGACCGATCTTCAAAGTTTTAAAAATAGTCCGCGCCAGCGGTTTATTTTCCACGATGGGAATATTGTGCTCGCGCGCGATCTCCTTGATCTTTTGCGCGATCAGCTCGGCGCCCTTGGCGATAATTTGCGGCGCGACCAGATCTTCACTGTATTTGAGCGCGACCGCAATGTGGGTCGGATTGGTCACGATCACATCGGCCTTGGGCACTTCTTCCATCATGCGGCGGCTGGCGATGTCGCGCTGAACCCGCTTGATACGCGCGCGGATCAGCGGGTCACCCTCCCGCGATTTCACTTCTTCTTTGACCTCTTGTTTGGTCATGCGCATTTCGCTCTCTAAATCCCAGCGCTGATACAAATAATCGATGCCGGCCAGAACCATCATGAAAAATCCCACACCTGCGAGCAGGCGGATCATAAGTTCACCGAGGAATACAAAAATCTGGCTGATGGAAAAGCTCATCAACTGCGGAAGCGCTTGAATTTGATTTTTGAGCAGCAGATAGGCGATGCCCAAGATCACGCACATTTTCACCACGGCTTTAAAGCCTTCGACCATGGCGCGCATGCTCATCAGGCGCTTGAATCCCTGGACCGGGTCCATGCGGTC
>JANMVK010000807.1:0-6311 GCA_031392725.1 Pseudobdellovibrionaceae bacterium | reverse complement strand
CAATCTTCCTTTGCAGAAATCAATACTTACTAATCAATGACGATGTGGATACGCCAAGAGAAACAACAGGCGGTGTCGGTCGAACGGGATTGTGGACTTCATCGCTGACGCTGCCTCCGCCGAAGCCAGATAAGCGCAGGGCCAGATTGTGCGGGTTGGTGGAAAAGGCCAAACCATCCTCTTTGGTAATGACATTTTGGTGGATCAGACGTTCAATTACCGCATCAAAATTTTGCATGCCTTCCAGGCTGCTGTCTTCCATCGCCTGCACCAAAGAGCGTCCTTCGCTTTCGCCGCGATCAATATATTCGCGGGTGCGCGGCGTGGATTTCAAAATTTCGACGGCGGCCACGCGACCGTTACCTGCACGCGGAATCAGGCGCTGCGAAACGATGTAGCGGAAGGTTTGCGCGAGGCGCGTGCGAATCACACTCTCTTCGTTTTTGGGGTACATGCCAATGATGCGATCAATTGTTTTAGCCGCATCAATGGTGTGCAAAGTCGAAAGCACCAAGTGTCCGGTCTCCGCGGCTAACAGCGCGGCCTCCACGGTTTCACGGTCGCGCATCTCACCGATCAAAATCACATCGGGATCCTGGCGCAATCCGGCGCGCAGAGCGGTTGAGAAATTGTCGGAGTCAATCCCGATCTCGCGCTGGGTGATCAGGCTTTTTTTGTCCCGAATCAAAAACTCAATGGGGTCTTCGATGGTGAGAATGTGCTTGTTGTCGCGCTTGTTGATGTCGTCGATGATGGCCGCGAGCGTAGAGGATTTTCCCGAGCCGGCCACGCCGGTGATCAAAATCAAGCCGCGCTCCGCTTTGGAAATGGTCTGCAAAACGGTTGGTAGATTGAGGTCTTCAAAATTCGGCACCTTATAGGGAATCGTGCGGATCACCATGCGGATGGTGCCGCGCTGGCGGAAGATGCTGATGCGGAAGCGGCCGAGCCCGCTCACGCCAAAACCCAAATCGATTTCCCGGTGTTTCATAAAATGTTCGCGCTGTTTGGTGTCCATCACTTCAAAGGCCAAGACTTCAATTTGCTCGGCGGTGATGGGCGGAATATTGCTCGACAGCGGCCGCAAAGTTCCATTGCGCCGGATCACGGGCATCACACCCGCTTTCAGGTGAATGTCGGTCGCGCCTTTTTGCAAAGCTGTGCGCAATATTTCATCGAGGGTCATAGATGTTCTCATCGGAATATTAGAGGCGCCGGTACACTCGACTGGACTGGACTAGAGGCGGGTTACATGCCGCCACTGCCGAGTTCAACCCCTCCGGGGGAAGATGGCGCGTAAGCCGTCCACGGCAGGGAATAACTGACCGGACCGGTTGAGGTGGTTCCCAAAATGCGGATGCCGGCTACGTATTGCTGTCGCTCACCAAGCCCCAGGTTAAACCACTGAGTCTTGTTTTCACCGGTGTTGGTCCATCCATTGACTTGAACCATGGACGGGAAGCTGAAGATCGCCACTTGATATTGCTGGAAGTAAGCGTAGGCCGTGCGTGGCCACATTACGCCCGGAGACTCGGTTAAGTTCGATGTTTGCGAACTCAACTGAATGCTCGCCACATCCGGCGGAGTGGGAGTCGCAGCGGGAGCCGGCGCCGGTGCGGGATTTGGATTGGGCGCGGGAGCCGGAGGCGGTGTATTTTGATTGCCGCCTTGGGGAGTTCCACCAGTGCCGGTGCCCGAGCTGGAGCCATCGGGAAGTTTAACGCCCTCATAACCTTGGCCGTTGCCGGGACTATTGGTCAGCTTGCCGCAGTTTTGGAACGTCAACGTGAGCGCGAACAGCGCCACAATTAAGAAGTGTTTTAACGACAATTTCAATCCCATCCCATCGTTCAATTGAGCAAGGTTCATACCGTTCTAAAATGGGAATAGGCCCCCTTGGGTGACAGAGGGCGGTCAGGGTTTTTTCAGTGAACAAACAGTAACCACAGGACCGTCTCAATTTGGTGCGTTATCTAGATCTCCTCCGGCATTCCTGTGTTACCTCTCTCGTATGGTTATTCTTTTCGAAAAAGTCATCGATGGCTTGGCGATTTGGTTCGGCTGCGGACTCTCACCAAAAGCTCCCGGAACAGTGGGAACTTTAGGCGCGATTCCGCTGCTGTATTTACTGTCGCCTCTTCCGGTCTACTACTACATGGGCGCGACTCTGATATTTGCGGTGATCACAATTGTGGTCGCGCACTTTTATGAAGCCGGCGGCGAGCACGATTCTTCGGAATTCGTGATGGACGAGGTCGCGGGATTTTTGGTGACCATGGCTTGGGTGCCTTTCACCTGGACGGGCGTGCTGGCCGGATTTATTTTGTTTCGGATCTTTGATATCTGGAAGCCGTTTCCCATTTCCTACATCGACAAAAATATGCCCGGAGGCGTGGGAACCGTGGCTGACGATTTGGCCGCGGGAATTGCCGCCAATATTGTGCTGCAGTTGGCGCTGCAAAACGGAGTAGCTCTATGACACCCGAGGTCGTAAAGCTCGTGAAGGATCTCGCGCAACTTTGCGGGACGCGCTCGTGGACCGTGTCCGTTGCCGAAAGCTGTACGGGCGGACTGCTATCCAGTTGGATTTGCTCGCAACCCGGAGTGTCCTCGTTTTTTCTCGGCAGTGTGGTGAGCTATGCGCGTACGGTCAAAGAGCAATTTCTGGGAGTGGGCACGCCGTTGATTCAGACTCATGGCGAAGTGAGTATCCCCGTGGCCAAAGCCATGGCCGCGGGTTTGCGCAAAAAATTAGGATGTGATTGGTCATTGAGCATAACCGGAATCGCCGGTCCGAGCGGCGGAACTGCGGCAAAGCCGGTGGGCTTTGTGTGCTTCGCCGTGGTTGGTCCAGGCTTTGAAAGCAGCACCCATCAACAGTTTGAAGCTAAGGCCGGCCGAGAAGACATCCAGCGCCAAGCCGCTCTTTTTGCTTTCGATTTACTGTTAAATGCGATGAGATGATCTCGAAGTTTGGGAAAAAGTAGCTGGGTACAACATAGGAGAATAAATGGCCATTCAGATGGACAACACTAAGAACACGGGTCCGAACGCAAGTGATAAGAGCAAAGCTCTTGAACTCGCGATTGCTTCAATCGAGAAGCAATTCGGTAAAGGATCCATCATGAAGCTCGGATCGGAAAAGAGCTTGTATGAGAACGTCCCAGTTTTTTCCACAGGTGCACTGAGCTTGGATATCGCGCTCGGCATCGGCGGTTTGCCGAAAGGCCGGATCGTGGAAATTTATGGTCCGGAGAGTTCCGGCAAAACCACTTTGGCGTTAAGCACTGTGGCTCAATGCCAAAAAGTCGGCGGCAGCGTCGCTTATGTGGATGCGGAACATGCTTTGGATGTGAGCTACGCCCGTAAATTGGGTGTGAAGGTTGATGAAATGCTGATTTCACAACCGGACACAGGTGAGCAAGCTCTCGAAATCGTCGAGACTCTGGTTCGCTCCGGCGCCATTGACGTATTGGTCATCGATTCCGTTGCGGCCTTAACTCCGCGCGCGGAAATCGAAGGTGAAATGGGCGATTCCCATATGGGTCTGCAAGCCCGTTTGATGTCGCAAGCTCTGCGCAAATTGACCGCGGCCATTTCGCGTTCGCAAACATTGGTGATCTTCATCAATCAAATCCGTATGAAAATCGGCGTGATGTTCGGTAATCCCGAAACCACCACCGGTGGTAACGCTTTGAAATTCTACTCTTCGATCCGTTTGGATGTCCGCCGCATCGGCGCCATTCAGGCCGGTGAAGAAGTGGTTGGCAACCGCCCCGCGGTTAAAGTGGTGAAAAATAAAATGGCGCCGCCGTTCGCGAAAGTGGAATTCGATCTGTTATACGGCGAAGGCATTTCGGCTGAAGGCGATGTTCTCGATCTCGCCGCGAAAAAGGAATTCGTGGAAAAGTCCGGCGCTTGGTACTCCTATAAAGGTGAGCGCATGGGCCAAGGCCGCGATCAGGCCAAACAATTCCTGAAAGACAATCCGGCCGCCATGGTCGAATTGCGCGCGAAGATTTTGGAGGCTTATAATATCGGGCCCAAAAAGAAATCGGCGGCCATTGAGGATCTGATCACGAAGTCGGACGCGGTGAAGGAATCGGTCAACACGTCGGAAGCCATCCGTCCCGGCGAAAAAGTCGAGGCCAAAGTGGAAGCGAAATCCGGTGCGAAAGCGGATGTGAAACCGGAAGTGAAAACGGCCGCTAAAGAAGAGTCAAAATCGGAATCACGGGCTTTTCCTAAGCCGGTGAACGAAAAGGCCGCGAACAAGTTCGCGAAATACGGCAAGAAATAGCCGCCAACGGCGGTTGAGAAATCAACCGCCAAATTAGTGGTTTTGAGAGCCGGAGCGGCAAATAAATAACATTTAAAATTTTATTCCACGCCCTCTTTACAAGAGGGCGTTTTTATTTAGACTAGGGGAATGACCTTCCTCATCCAAATTTGCTTAATCGTCCTGATGCCACTCACGAGTTGGGGCCAATCCGCCGGCCTGGATGAGCAGCCCGCGACCACCACTTGCAAACTCCAGGATGTGGAAGACTTGCGGGCGATGGTCACGCTGCTCAACTGCCAAGACGCGGGAGTTCAGGAATGCATTGATGTGAATCAGACCTTGCCCGGGCCCAGGTCTTTACCCGGTGCCGGCGCGGTGGCTGGTCCCCTGAATACTCTTTTTCATATTCCAGGCGCTTTGAATGATATCAGCGCCAGACGCAAATTGACGGGCTTAGCGCCGTTGATCGACCCCCAGGATTTTCTGATCCGGCACCTGGGAAAAATCCGGTTCCTGGTGGGATTGTCGGGCTTGGCCGTGGCCGCCGAGGCCGTGGCCTCATTTACTAAAACCAATGAACATTGCACGGACATGGCGGGCGGAGCCGTGAGCGGCACGCCTCAGGTTCCTGACCGGGTCGACCCGGTTTCTAAAAAGTGCACTCTCGATCAACGCTACAGCAGTATCTACCTGCAGAAGTTTCTTTATAAAGTGGATGAAAAAAGCCAGAAGGACGCGATTGAGACCAACGCGCAGCTATGCCGGCAGTTTAAAAATCTAAAAAAGATTTTTGCCGAGGAGATTAAGCGCCGGGCGAAGCTGCATGAGGATATAAAATTAGCGAAGGCCCCCACTTGTGTAGGCAAGGACGCGCACTATAGTTTTCAGGTGGATGGCCAGCCCTATGAAGTGACGGCCACGCGGGATGCGGTGACTGGACGGGTGCAAGGTTTTAGCACCTGGGACCCGAAAAAATTTGTTCAGCGGAAGTATGTTTTCTCTGAGTCGGATGGGGTCAACACGCGCCAAGATTTGGTCGCGGTCGGCCATTACCTCAGCGAAGATCACCGCAATCATTGCCGCACGCGCGCTTGCGCCGATGCGTTGTCCACCGCGCCTCCGCCCCGCACTTGGGAACGCGAGCGCGGCGGATTTCCTGACATTAAGGCCTATGATATCGGCTTGGGATTGGCTGCATCGAGCGGGCAGTGTTGTGCGCCCACGGTGAATTCCGGAGCGTGCTTTACGCAAGCGTTGGGCTCGAGAATTCCTCCGCGGCCCTTTGTTTCCGAAGCCGAACCTGCGGACGCCGGCCGGTAGGTTTTCGAATCATTCTGGTACACTCACTATCGATATTTCCCTCAGTGTTTTAGTCGTAAACAGCTGGCCACACCCTTAAAAGAGGCCGCCTGGAATCAAACTTGCTCTTTGATAGCGTGTTCGGGGGGACCTATGCGTGTAATTCTATTGGTGCTGTTCGCGCTGACCTTATCTGCCTGTCAAAGTTTGGACTCTCCTTCGGGGGAGAATTCGGCCAGCTCGAAGTCCGATCCGCTCGAAATTAGCGCCTCGGCGGACAGAATCAACTCCGGTGCGACCGTGGATATCAGCGCGCAAGGCGGGAGCGGCGTTTACGTTTTCAGCGTCGTCTTGGGCGGGGGAACATTGGGAACTTTTGTGGGTGGAACCGTCGCCTACAGCTCTCCCTCGGGCTTGACCGTCGACACCGACGTGACCATTTCAGTTGCCGATTCGGCGGGTGCGGCCAAATCCGTTGTAATTAAAATTTTAGGTACGGCCATTCCCACGGGGTCAAAACTTTTTAATCTCGCGGGATCGGGGTCATTTAGTGTTCCCGTGGGAGTCGCGGCGATCAAGGTCACCGTGACCGGTGGTGGTGGCGCCGCAGGAATGTTCGGCGCCCATACCACCAGCTCCGGCTCCACGATTTCCTCATGGGGTGGCGGCGGAGGTGGCGGCGGAGCCGCGGGAACTTGTCAAGGCAGGCTTAATGTGGCCGCTAACCAAG
>JANMVK010000656.1:0-3512 GCA_031392725.1 Pseudobdellovibrionaceae bacterium | reverse complement strand
CTCCAGTATTTTCGGCATGCTGACCTTCGTGGCTGTGGACGGGCTGAGCAGCTTTTTAAAAATGTCCAATGCGGAAACCAAGTCGGTGCAAAAGTCCGGCGCGGCGATGTTTATTTATTTAGAGGTGTTGGATGCTTCCTTCAGTTTTGACGGAGTTATTGGCGCTCTTGCGCTGACCAACAACATCTTTTTAATCGCCATCGGCCTGGGCGTGGGCGCTATGTTCTTGCGGAGCATGACCATTTACTTGGTCGATAAAGGCACACTCAATCAGTTTATCTTTTTGGAGCACGGGGCTTTTTACGCCATCGGAGCCTTGGCCATTATGATGCTATTGGATGTATTTTTTCACGTTCCGGAAGCCGTGACCGGCCTGATCGGCGCCTTCCTAATTGGTTTATCCGTGCTATCCTCGGTCCGTCATACGCGTACTTCGAAACGCAAGAGGTGACTTATGTCCAACACCGGAAAAATTGATCCGCTAGTTTTGCAAATGCTGTCCACGGTTCTGCCCACGCCGATGAAGGACAATTCCTTAAGCGATGAGGCGCGCGTGAAAAAAATCGCGGGCCATTTCCGCGAGATCATGCTCACCCTGGGCTTGGATCTCACCGACGACAGTCTTAAGGAAACTCCCCAGCGCGTGGCCAAAATGTATGTGCATGAAGTGTTCGCCGGCTTGTGCGCCACGAACTTTCCAAAAATCACCAGCATTGAAAATAAGTTGGGCTACAACGAAATGGTCACGGTCAAAGACGTCTCGATCATTTCCGTGTGCGAGCACCACTTTGTCACCATCGACGGCCGCGCCACCATTTCCTACATTCCTAAAAACCGCGTGCTGGGTCTAAGCAAGATCAACCGCATCGCCAAGTTTTTCGCGCGCCGGCCGCAGGTTCAGGAGCGTTTAACCAAACAAATCGCCGACAGTTTAAGTTTTGTCCTTGAAACCGACGATGTCGCGGTATGCATCCGGGCCAAACATTACTGCGTGGTGCAAAGAGGCGTGGAAGACGCCGCCTCCCTGACAGTGACCAGCGACTTGCGCGGTGCTTTCCGTGAGGATTTGCGCACCCGCCAGGAATTCCTGACTATTGAAGCCTCAAGGCCTTAAAAAATGTATACGATTCATCTGGCCAAAGAGCCGTTCAAATTCTCCTGCTCGCATTTTACTATTTTCTCGAGCGAGCATGCCGAGCGGCTGCACGGCCACAATTACCAAATGCGAGTCGATATTACCCTCGACAAAATCGACCCCAAGCTCGGAATGGCTTTTGATTTCAATGCGGTCAAACCCAAGATTCGGATGATCTGCGATGAGTTGGACGAACGTATTTTGCTGCCTACCAATTCACCTTACTTAAAAATTTCCGAGGAAGGCAGCCAGCTACGGGTGGTCTTCAATCATAAAACCTATGTTTTCCCAGCTGAAGATTGCCTGCGTCTGCCGCTCACCAATGTCACCAGCGAAGAACTCTCCCGCTACATGTGCGAACGTTTGTTCGCCATGTTGAAAGAGCAATCATTCTGGACGTCGGTTCAGGTGGAAGTGGAAGAAACACGCGGGCAATCCGTGAGCTATATCAAGTCCCGATGAAACCTGCGGCAAGCTCCGAAGGCCCCAACGGCACCCATCACATCCGCGTGGATAACCGAATCACTATCCGCGACTTCTTGGCCCAGCAAAGTTTCCAACCACAATCAATCGATCTATGGCTACACATGGGAAGCATCTACGCCGACGGCAAACGCCTGCGCACCAACATCACACTCGAACCGGGCCAAATCATTCGCCTTCACACCCAACCCAAATCCTACAATTGGGAAGCAGGCGCCCTGCGCCGCCGCCTAGTATTCGACGATCCAGAATTCCTAGTACTAGACAAGCCCGCAGGGCTCCCCGTCCACGCGACTCTGGACAACTTCGTGGATAACGCCAAATACATTCTTGAACAGGAATTGGGACAGCCGCTTTTCTCCACACACCGGCTCGACATCCCAACCCAAGGATTACTGATCTTAGCGAAAAACAAAGACGCGCAGAGCCTCATTAACAAAGCCTTCGCCAAGCGCCGGGTTGAAAAAATCTATCACGCCATCACCGAACACCCGATTCCCCTCGGCGAACATATACTCTACATCGATCCCGAATCGCGCGTACCCCGCGCGAGTTCAGCATCACCAAAGGACCACTGGTGGGAATGCAGACTCAAAATTCTGAACTCAATTAAAAATGATTTTGGATTTTGCCACAAAATTGAATTGTTAACCGGCAAGACCCATCAGATCCGCGCCCAACTGGCCGCTCTTGGTGCACCGATTTTGGGCGATGAACTCTACGGTTCCAACGCAAAGTACCTCCACGGGCCCCTGGCCTTGGAATGCTATTCACTCTCCTTCAGCTTTCGCTCGAGGGCATTGGCCGTGAACCGGCCTTTTGTCCAGCGTAGGCCTTCACTTTACGTCTGATTTCGCAGACCATAATGGCAACCATGCCATTAATCCGCTCCGCACAATTGCGACTCTTCCTGCTCGGGACCGCCATTCTCTACTGGGAACTCGTATTCATCAGATGGACAAGCGCCGCCATTCGGATCGTGGCTTATTTCAGCAACTTTATTCTGATTTCCGCATTTCTTGGGCTCGGCGTTGGGGCTTTGTTGGCCCGCTCGAAATGGGACTTAAAAAAATATCTGGTGCTATCCATCTGTGTTTATCTAATTTTAGGACCAGTACTGGGAAACTTTTTTCACACGAATCCGAGCGGCGAGCAGGAGTACATCTGGAGCAGTTCCACATTGTCCGGTAACCTGGAATTCTTGGGCCTAAATTTTTCCACACAACTTCCCTATTGGCCCCTGCTCATTTTCACATTTTTTATCAATACGCTGATTTTTGTGTTTTTCGGGCAGTGGCTCGGCCGTCTGTTCGAGACCTTTGCTCCGCTGAAGGCCTATTCGGTTGAAGTGGCCGGCAGTATTTTTGGAATCGCATTATTTGGGTTATTTTCTTTTTGGGGCCTGTCGCCAATATTCTGGATCTCCGCCGGCTTTATAATTTTGTTAAGCATTGTGGACCTAAACCTAAAGCGAGTTATTTTAGCCGCTCTGAGCTTAGCCGTTTGCCTTCCATTTTTGTATGCCTTCGAACGGCAGTTTATTTGGTCGCCATATTACAAGATCAGCATCGCTCCATTCGATACTATCTTTGACCCTGTTCAAAAGGCATCGTTAACTTTCCCAAAAACCATCGGGTACACACTCACGGTTAACAATGATTTTCACCAGCAAATTCTTGATCTAGGGCCGAATGGGATCGATTCGAATTTTGTGCGGGCCTGGCGCGCCACTTATGACGAACCTCACGCTACAGACGGCCAGGATGTTCCCGGCCCCATCTTAATTGTCGGAGCGGGTACGGGTAATGACATAAGCGCGGCTTTAAGAGGCACCAACCGACCCGTGGACGCCGTTGAAATTGATCCCCAAATCATTCGCCTGGGCCAGGAATTT
>JANMVK010000530.1:0-3979 GCA_031392725.1 Pseudobdellovibrionaceae bacterium | reverse complement strand
CTGACTCGCGCCATGGGCGGAGGAGCTGAGCAGCAGCAAAGCGATCCACAATATACGCATGGCTAAATTCTAAGGCTGTCCCGCACCCATCGACAAACAAGGCCGTTGACTGCGATGCAGCATAAGCCTATGTATCTGTCCATGCCGCGCCTCAATCCACTTCACATCAACCTGACGCAACTTCCGCCCGAAGGTCAGGACTTCATCTACTCAAGTACATCGGGTGAGTTGACGCCTTCGTTGAAACCGCTCATCGGTAAAAACGCCTACACCGTGGAGTTCAAGATCACCCCCATGGGCAACACCTATGACTTAAGGGGTACCGCCAGCGCCGCCATGGATATGCAGTGTTCCCTGTGCGCCATCGACTTCAATTACCCCATCATTATCAAGCTTCATGAACTGCTGGTGGTGAGCAAGAAACAACCCCTGGGCAAGGGCGATCAGCAAGTGAAGGCCAATCATGCGCATGAATGGGAAGCCCAAGGCCCTGACTATATCATATTGGAATCAGAGAGCTTTAGTATCGCCGACTACATTCACGAAATGATCGCGCTGGCGGAACCGTTGCGTCCGCTCGGCAAACCCGACTGTGATGAGAAGTGCGAAAACCTGAAGGATCGCGTGCAGCGCGACTGGCTGATCATCGGCGAGGTGAAGGACAAGGCCGCCGATCCCGTCAAATCCAACCCCTTTCAGGTGCTGGAAAAAATCAAATTAAAGAGTTGATTTAAACGGGCCTAAGTTGCTAAAACGATCATTCTTTCGAGCACAAACTGGGATAAATGTATGCCAACACCAAAAAAGAAAACCTCGCGTTCACGCCGCAACATGCGCCGCTCACATGATTTTTTGACGACGCCGGGCGTGCAGGCCTGCCCTAATTGTTCGGCCCTTTGCAAACCCCACCACGTCTGTTTGAGCTGTGGTCACTACCGGGGACGCGAAGTCGTAACGGCGCAAGCGTAAGTAATGGCGCAATATCGCACTCGCATTGCGGGTACCGGCGCCTTTCTTCCTGAAAAGCGTCTTTCCAATCAAGACTTAGAAAAAATGGTCGACACCAATGACCAATGGATTCGCGAACGCACCGGCATCCGCTGGCGCCGCATCGCTGAAGATGGCGTTAACACCAGTGACTTGGCTTTTGAGGCCGCGACGATCGCGCTCAAAGAGGCCAACGTTAAGGCCGAAGATTTGGACATGATCTTAGTGGCCACCGCCACGCCTGACACCTACATGCCCAATTGTGCCTGTATTCTGCAGCAGAAATTGGGCGCCGGAAATTGTGCCGCACTGGACTTATCGGCTGCCTGCTCAGGATTTGTTTATGGCTTTTCCATTGCCGATCAATTTATCAAAACCGGAACTTACAAAAATATTTTATTAGTCGGCGCCGAAATTCTCCATCGCTTTGTGAATTACAAAGAACGCGAGACCTGCATTTTGTTCGGTGATGCCGCGGGTGCCGCGGTTTTAACTCGCGCGGCCGACAGCACGGATTCGAAAGTTTATAGCAGCCACCTGCACGCCAACGGCGAAATCTCCACTTTGTTTGAGCTTCCCGCCGGTGGCAGCGCCATGCCGATCACCCAAAAAGTGGTGGATGAAGGATTGCACTTTGTGCGCATGAAAGGCCGTGAGATTTTTAAACACGCCGTGCGCACTATGAGTGAAGCTTGTGAGGAAGCACTGACCAGCAATAAGATGACCGCCGAAGATGTGTCATGGATCATTCCCCACCAAGCCAATAAAAGAATCATTGAAGCCGTGGCCAAACACTTTGAAATTCCCATGACCAAAGTGGTGGTTGAAATCGAAGACATGGGCAACACCTCCGCCGCCTCGATTATCGTTTCCATGGACCGTGCCATTCGTGATGGCCGCATCAAGCGCGGCCAGAATATTCTTTTGACCGCCTTTGGCGCCGGCATCACCAGCGGCTCCCTGTTCTTGAGGTATTAAGATGTGGTCCGCGCTGTTTCCAGGTCAGGGCTCACAGCATCCTGGAATGGGTAAATTCCTCTATGAAGAATTTAAAATCGCCAAAGAAACCTTTGAAGAGGCGTCGGATGCTATCTCGGTCAACTTCAAAAAATTATGTTTCGATGGTGCCGAGTCCGATTTAGCACTCACAGAAAACACGCAACCCACATTATTACTCGTGAGCACCGTCACTTATCGGATTCTCAAAGCGGAGTTTGAATTTAAACCGCAAAGCGCGGCCGGCCACTCCGTTGGCGAATATGCCGCCTGTGTCGCCGCAGGCGCCATAGACTTTCGCTCGGCCGTAAAGGCCGTACGGATTCGAGGACAGGCCATGCAATCGGCAGTACCGGTAGGCGAAGGCGGAATGACGGCGGTTCTTAATTTGGATCTCAAAGAAATCACAGCGCTGTGCCAGTGGGCCGAAAAAGAAACCGGAGAGTCTCCGGTTCAGCCCGCCAATATCAATGCTCCCGGACAGATCGTAATCAGCGGCAAGAAAGACATTTTAGATTGGATCGCGATAAATTTTAAACCGGAGGTCATTGGCACTTCGGCACGGGTTAAATTTATTCCGTTGAAAGTCTCGGCACCGTTTCATTGCTCCATGATGAAACCGGCTGAAGAAAAAATGAAACAAGTGCTAACCGATATCAAATTCCAAAATGCTACATTTCCCATCGTGCAAAACGTAACGGCGCAGCCGGTGACGGTGGGCGATGACTTGCGCAAGAATTTAATCACCCAAGTGTGCGCGCCGGTGCGCTGGATTGAATGCGTGGAGAAGATTATCAGCATGGGCGCCCGCCGCTCGGTGGAAGTGGGTTGCGGTAAAGTGCTAAGCGGCCTGGCAAAGAAAATTGACCCTGAAAACCTGGCTGTGATGAATCTCAATTCCATGGATGATCTGCGCGCTTTCGAGAGCGCCGTGAAAGGGACCCGCAATGCTTAAAGGCAAACGCATCGCCATCACCGGAGGCAGCCGCGGCATCGGCGCCGGCATCGCTAAATTTTTGGCCGGCCAAGGGGCGCGCGTGGCGCTCACCTATTCTTCCTCGCAGAAATCGGCGGAGGAAGTCTGCGCGCAACTTCCTGGAAAAGGCCACCTGTGCGTGGAGCTGAACGTTACGGACTCCGCGTCGGTTGAGAAATGTTTTGAGCAGATTTTCACCGCCTTTGAAGGGTTGGATGGCTTGGTCAATAACGCCGGCATCACCCGCGACCAGCTGATCATGCGCATGAAAGATGAAGATTTTGACGCCGTTATCGGCACCAATCTCCGTGGAGCGTTCCTCTGTACCCGGGCCGTAATGCGCCCCCTGCTTAAGGCTCGCGGCGGCAGCATTGTGAATATTTCCAGTGTGGTCGGCCAAATGGGTAACGCCGGCCAGAGCAATTATTCGGCTAGTAAGTCCGGATTAGAGGGTTTTACCCGGTCGGTGGCCATGGAAGTGGCATCCCGCAGCATAAGGGTTAATGCCGTGGCACCCGGTTTTATCGTTACGGATATGACCGATAGCCTAGATCCTAAGCAAAAAGAGGCCATCCAGAGCAAGATCCCCCTGCAGAGACTGGGGAGCGTCGACGATGTGGCCGCCACGGTAAGTTTCCTGCTAAGTGATATGTCGGTATACATAACTGGTCAGGTCATCCAGGTTAACGGCGGCCTGTACATGTAGTGAGTTTTGATTTAAAAATTACTATTATTAAATATAAGGAGCGAACATGTCGTTGGAACCCAAGGTAATGAAAATCATTGAAGAACAGCTCGGAGTGGATCCGGAGCGCGTAAAACCGGAATCTTCGTTCATCGATGATTTGGGCGCCGATAGCTTGGACATTGTGGAATTAGTGATGGCGATGGAAGAGGAATTCGAAATCGAAATTCCTGATGAAGACGCTGAAAAACTCCGCACGGTTCAAGATGTAATGAAATATCTTGAGACCAAAGGTAAAAATTAAGTAGCGCCATGAGCACTAATATTTTCGTTCG
>JANMVK010000526.1:0-1875 GCA_031392725.1 Pseudobdellovibrionaceae bacterium | reverse complement strand
CGAAAACGCCACGTTCATGTTATGTAGTGATCATCAGATAGACCAGTGCCCAGTTTCATCGGCGAAGGCTAAAGAAGAAATCAAATATCTAAACGAGGCCGACCGGCAAAAATTAGCCGCCGGAATTTTGGGACTGAAACTTACCAACTATAAATACAAACCCGGCTTCACCACCGAACGCGATCAACAGCTGGGATTTATCATTGAAGACTTGCCGGCCGCCTCACCACTGGTCAACGGCCGCCGTGAGCACGTGAATTTGTACGGATATATATCCTCAGTAGTGGCCACAGTCCAAGCGCAGGATAAAACCATTCAGGAACTGAAACAGGAAATTGAACAGCTGAAACGAAGAATCAAATAATCGAACAGAATTACGGCGCCAGCATTAACGCGCCGTTTAGCCGCTGCGGAAGTAACCCTTGTAAAAAACGAGCTCAAAACGTGGCCGCAGGCCACCTAAAAACAATTTTAATAAATTTCCGGCCTGCGGGATCCGCGGACGCGAACTTTACTTAAACTTGTTAATAATCTCTTTGAAGTAATTGCCGCGCTCAACATAGCTGTCAAACATGTCGAAGCTCGAGGCTCCAGGTGACAGCAAGACCGTGTCGGCAATGCGGGATTTTTGATAAGCGATCAAAACCGCTTCCTCAAAAGTTCCAATCAAAAACGTTTCGCTAAAATCGCCGATATCACGATTGATGCGCTCTTTCGCCTCACCGACCAGAATCAGAGTTTTTACCTTGCGTTGAATTTTATCGCGCAGCGGAGCGTAGTTCAGATTGGTTTCTTTTCCGCCCATGATCAAAATCACATTTTCGTCGAAGGCGTCGAGCGCGCGCAGAACCGCGTGCACGTTGGTGGCCTTGGAATCATTATAAAACTCCACGCCGCCCACTTTGCGGACGTACTCCAAACGGTGGGGCATGCCTTTATACCCGTCGATCACCGTCTGAATCACTTCGTGCTTGGCGCCATGTTCGCGCGCGGCCAAAATCGCCGCCATGATATTTTCCGAGGCGTGCTTGCCCTTCATTTTGGAATTCTCAACCGAGTAATACTCAATTTCAGGGCGCGCGTGAGTGCGCATTCGCACTTGGTTCTTGATCGTGACAGCGCCGCCGATTTCCATAATTTGCGGCTCTAAAATTGGCTTGCGTGAAAAATAAAAAATCCGGCCTTGCTGAACCATGGGATCGCGGGCCAGCTCCACAACTGCATTGTCATCGGCATTTAAAATCGAAGTGGTTTTACCGTTGGTTTTGGAGAAAATTTTGCGTTTCGCATTCACGTACTCTTCCATGGTGCGATAACGGTCCAAATGATTTTCCGCTAAATTGGTGAACACAATGTTGGTCGGTTTGAAATTGCTCACATGCTCAAGCATAAAGCTGGAAACTTCCAGCACCAGTACTTCGGCTTTTTCACCCTTGATCAAATATTCGCTCAATGGATCGCCGTAGTTGCCGCCGATCCAGGCTTTAACGCCGGACTCTTTCAGAAAAGTATAAATTAAATGAGTGGTGGTGGTTTTACCATTGGTGCCGGTCACGGCGATAATCGGTTCGTCGTTAATAAACTGCGCGCAAAATTCCAGTTCGCCGGTCACCGACACGCCCTGCGAGCGCGCGTAATCAAAAATCTTTAAGTGCGGCGGAACGCCGGGGCTCAGAATAATTAAATCTTGGTTCAAAAAAGTCTTCGGAGTGTGGCCGCCCAATTCCAGGGTGACGTTCAAGCCTTCGAGCATTTCCAAATGCGAGGACAATTCCGCTTTCGATTTGTGATCGGAGATGGTCACGACCGCGCCATGTTTGCTGAGCAAACGCGCCAAAGACACGCCGGTTTTGGCTAATCCAACAATGAGAATCC
>JANMVK010000487.1:0-4883 GCA_031392725.1 Pseudobdellovibrionaceae bacterium | reverse complement strand
TTGGTCGGCCTTTGGGTTGTCGCTCTACGTACTGGTCCTTCTCGAACGATGGGCTTATTACGCGCGTCCCAAAAAAGACATTGCGCCAGATTCAGCTTTGAATGCCTCTATCGAATATCGAGTACTAGCTACCCATCCGCCCAAGTCATTCCCAAATCTTTCAGCGACTTGGTTTCCTTCCGCGAAATAAATCCGTTCGCCTCCAGCTGATTCAAATAAACATACTCTTTAACGGCTTTAAAGGCCTTCTGCCAGCTGCGGACTATTCGGGTGAAAGGGCGGAACAGCCAAAACTTCGCACCCTTCGCCAGGCCGATCAATTCACCTACCACTTGCGCGATCCGGCCGCTCAGTTCGCGGATAAATGCGGGCCATAACTTTAAATTGGAGATTTTTATCACGAGGTGGATGTGGTTGCCCGCGTTGGCGGACTGGTAGATTCGCACGCCGTATTTTTTTGTGGTGCCATCGATAATTTCAGTCACCTTGCCGAAAGTTTTCGGGAGGCGCAGGCCGCCCTGTGCCGCTCTCAATATCAAATGAATGGGGAGCGTCGTTGCCAGTGGGCGTTTGCTTTTTGGATTTCCTTTTAGGAGTGATCCTCCGAACTTATCGCCTGGCTTGTTAAAACCTTGGCCGCCGAACTCGAATTGTTTTTCTCTTCGAATCATTAAGCCGTTGTACCCCCATCGCTCCAATTCATCAAAGACTATTTGTGCGTCATTTTTTTGGATTCGGAGGGGGAAGGTTTTTGAGGCCAAGATACCCCACATCTTTGGGCTCCCGAGGGCCCGATGTGAATTTCTTGGCTCGATCTTTGATTTGGTTGGGGGGCTCCAGCGCTCGCCGCTCCCAAATTGCTCTTATCGCGGGAGGAACCCCCCATTCTGCAGCGCTTCCACTGAGGGGAAACTACCTAAAGAGCGCCTAGGGTGGTAATCGACTATCACTCTTGGGGGTATATATATGACATTTCGTCTTTTCGCTGCACCGGTTTTGCTCGCTACTTTCGTGTTCTCGCTCTTGACCTACGCCGCGGAGAAAACTTTTGTGTATTGTTCCGAAGGCAATCCGAAAACTTTCAATCCGATGTTGGCTGATGATGGTGTGACGTTCAATGCCTCTTCGCAAATGCTTTACAATCGTTTAGTGGATTTTGAACTCGGCACTACCAAAGTGATTCCGTCGCTGGCGGAAAAGTGGGAGACGTCGAAAGACGGCTTGAATTACACTTTCAAGCTGCGCAAGGACATTAAGTTCCACACTACCGATACCTTCAAACCGACCCGCAACTTTAACGCCGATGACGTGATCTTCACCTTTAACCGCGCGCTTCGCAAGGATCATCCGTATCACTCGGTGAGCGGCGGCAATTATATTTATTATCTCGGCATGGAACTGGATAAACTGATCACTGACATTAAAAAAGTGGACGACTACACGGTTAAGTTCACGCTCGCTAAACCGGAATCTCCGTTTCTCGCCAATGTGGCGATGAATTTCGCGGCGATCTTGTCCGCTGAGTATGGCGACAAAATGATGGCCGCTAAGACTCCTGAGAAAATGGACACCGATCCTGTCGGCACCGGGCCGTTTGTGTTGAAACGTTTCGTGAAAGACAACACCATCCGCTACGAAGCCTTTAACGACTACTTCCAAGGCCGGGCTAAGCTCGACAAAATCGTCTTCGCCATCACTCCTGATCCCAATGTGCGCTTTCAAAAGCTTAAAGCGGGGGAATGTCACTTAATCGCCGAACCCGCGCCGCAAGATTTGCCATCGGTGTCGAGCAATCCGAAATTGAAATTAATGAGTCAGCCCGGCGCCAACGTCGGCTATCTCAGCTTTAACGTTGAGAAAAAACCCTTCGACAAATTGGAAGTGCGCCAAGCTATTGCTCACGCGCTTAACCGCGAGAATTATTTAAAAGTGATTTACCAAGGTACGGCCACGCTCGCGAAAAATCCCATTCCTAATACCGTGTGGGGAGCCGCTCAGGACACCGTCGACTATGAATACAGTCCCGAAAAAGCTAAAGCTCTGTTGAAAAAAGCCGGTTTGCCCGATGGTTTTGAAGCCGAACTGTGGACGCTGCCGGTTTCGCGGCCCTACAATCCCAACGGCAAAAAAATGGGCGAGCTGATGCAAGCCGATCTCGCCAAAGTGGGAATCAAAGTGAAACTTGTGTCTTACGAGTGGGGCACTTACCTCGACAAAACCCGCAAAGGCGAATTCCAAATGGCGCAGCTCGGTTGGACCACCGACAACGGCGATCCGGATAATTTCCTCGGCACGCTTCTCACCTGCGGCGCCATCAACAGCGGCAATATGTCGCGCTGGTGTGACAAGGCCTACGACGTGATTATTAATAAAGCGAAACTCTCCAGCGATATGAAATTGCGCACTCTGGAATATTACAAAGCGCAGACCATGTTTAAGAAAAATGCTCCGTGGGTCACCTTGGCTCATGCGACCGTGTTCCGGGGCTTAAGCAAAGATGTGGTGAATTATAAAATTTCACCGCTGGGCACTGAGGATTTTTATAAGGTCGATTTAAAATAGATGGGTGGATTTGTCCTGCGGCGTGTGCTTCACGCCGTTCCGACATTGTGGGGAGTCACGCTCCTCGCGTTTCTGCTGATCCGTTTGGTGCCGGGAGATCCGGTGCTGTTGATGCTCGGCGAGCGTGGCGGCTCGCCCGACGCCGTCGCCACTCTTAGACACAATCTCGGTCTTGATCTTCCGGTTTATCAACAATATTGGGTGTTCGTCAGCAACGCGGCTGTCGGCCAATTGGGTCAATCCATCGTCAGCAACCGGGGCGTGTGGGAAGAATTCACCGGCCGCTTTCCCGCCACTCTCGAATTAAGTTTGCTCGCGCTGCTGTGGAGTGTGCTGCTGGGAATTCCCATCGGCGTGGCTGCCGCGCTCAATCGCCGCCGGTTTCTGGATTATTTTTTGATGTCGGTCTCGCTGATCGGCTACTCCATGCCGATTTTTTGGTGGGGCTTGCTGCTGATTATGTTTTTCTCCGTGCAACTCGGCTGGACGCCGGTGTCAGGGAGAATCTCGGCCGGCTTTGACGTGGAACCGTGGAGCGGATTTATGCTGATCGACACTTTGTACCGCGGCACGGGCTGGGATGGTTTTTATGCCGCTCTAAAGCATTTAATTTTGCCGTCGCTGGTGCTGGGAACCATTCCCTTCGCCGCTATCGCGCGCATGACCCGCTCGTCACTGCTCGAAGTCTTAAGAGAAGATTACGTGCGCACCGCAAAGGCCAAGGGTCTCGCCTTTTACCAAATTGTTTTTGTACACGCGCTCCGCAACGCGCTTCTGCCGGTGGTCACCATCATCGGGCTGATGTTGGGCACCCTGCTGACCGGCGCCGTACTCACTGAAACTTTATTCTCGTGGCCGGGCGTCGGCCGCTGGCTGGTGTCCAGCGTTCTGTCGCGCGACTATCCGGTGATCCAAGGCGGAATTTTGCTGATCTCAGGCTTAATCGTCGGCGTGAATATCGCGGTCGATGTGATGTACACATGGCTCAATCCCAGATTGCGGGGGCGCCTGTGAAGAAATCTCCGTGGCAGCGTCTGCTGGAAAATAAAGGCGCGATCATTTCGCTCGTGCTGCTGACCATTTGGGTTTTGCTTGCCGTGCTCGCGCCATTCTTGCCGATTTATCCGCCGGAACAAGTTTTTGAAGGCATGCAGTTGCAAACTCCGGTTTGGCACACGGGTGGCTCCAAGCAATTTTTTATGGGCACCGATGATCTCGGCCGCGATTTGCTCAGTCGTTTAATTTTCGGTTCACAAGTTTCGTTAGGATTTGGTTTTTTAAATGTAGTGGCGTCGGTATTAATCGGCGGCGCGCTCGGACTCACGGCCGGATATTTTGGCGGGTGGTGGGACCGAACCGTACTAAGAATTGTGGACATCTTAATGGCACTCCCCTCATTGCTGCTCGCTATTGTAGTGGTCGCGGTCTTGGGGCCCTCGCTGTGGAACGCCCTGTGGGCCGTGACCCTCGTGGCGCTCCCGGGATTTATCCGCATCACCCGCGCCAGTGTGCTGGCTGAACGTGAGAAGGAATATGTACAGGCCGCGCGCGCTTTCGGCGCCAGTGACACCAGGCAAATGCTGGTGACGATTTTGCCGAACTGCATGGCGCCGCTCATTGTGCAGGCGAGCCTAGGCTTTAGTGATGGGATTTTAAACATGGCGGCGTTGGGATTTTTGGGGCTTGGCGCGCAACCGCCCACTCCGGAGTGGGGAGTTATGTTGGCGGACTCAAAAGCTTATATGGAGACGGCCGGCTGGCTGGTGATGTGGCCAGGACTGTGTATTCTTTCCGTAGTGCTTGCATTTAATCTTTTAGGGGATGGACTGCGCGACGCTTTTGATCCTAAAATATGAACCGCCATGGAAAATACTTTTCAGTGGAATTCACAAACAAAGGTGGAGTTTCTTAAGAAGCTGCCAAGCGAAGCGCGCTTAGCGGAGTCCTTGGGCTTTAAGCCCGAGAAATTTCTCATCGTTTACGATAAAAAATTGCGCCACTCCGACGTGGTCAAGCGCTGGCTCAAGGAATTTCCATACGTGTATCCGGTGAGCGGCGGCGAATCACTCAAGGATCTTTATAAACTCTCAAGTCATATTAAAAATATTTTTAAAATCGTGTCGCCCTTCTCAGCAAAGTCTTTGTGCGTGGTGGGACTTGGTGGCGGCACCATCGGCGATTTCGCGGGTTTTCTTGCCAGTGTGTTAAAGCGCGGTGTGCCGTTGGTGCATGTGAGCAGCGCGAACCGGTCGTCCAGGCGCCGTCCGATCTCGTCGATCGACATCGTCCGCGTCCGTGCGGCAGCAAGCTCGATCGCGAGT
>JANMVK010000455.1:0-6845 GCA_031392725.1 Pseudobdellovibrionaceae bacterium | reverse complement strand
CATTCAGGCACCAGATGCCGAAGTTCAGTTCCTTTACTCGAATGTCACAGGTCTAATTTCGCAAGCTCAATCGTCGGAAGGCGTGACGACAAAATATTTATATTCAGGACGATTCCCTATCTCGGTGGTCAACAGTGGTGCTGCAAGTGGAGGAGTGACCTTTACCTATACGCCGGAATTTCAAATCTCTTCATTGGGTGTAATCGGTGGTGAAGCCGTATCGCGATCCTATGACAAGGACAATTTGTTAGTCCAGACGGGCTCAGAAGTGATTTTGCGGAGCCCGGCTACAGGCTTAATCCAGGGTTTAGTCTTGGGTGTTTTAAGCGGCGCGCGCACGAACAGCTCATTTGGAGAAATTTCGTCGGACCTGTATCGCGCAAAAAACAAGAATCTTTATAAGATGGACTTGACCCGCGATAATCTGGGCCGAATTTTATCGAAAACGGAAGCGGTTAACGGCAAGGTCTCAAAACTCGACTACACCTACGACGCTGCCGGCCACTTGAGTTCTGTAAAAGGGCGCAACTTTTTTCGTCAATATTCGTACGACCCCAACGGCAATAGGGCTTCTGTGAATAGTGGGCACGGGCACCACGACATCACAAAATATATCGTGGACAGTCAAGATCGTTTGAGCAAAATGGGCAATGTGAGGTACAGGTATAATGCTAACGGTGACTTAGTTTCAAAAGATGGCGAAGATTCAGAGGCAGAATATTTTTACGACTCCTTGGGTAATTTAAAAAGCGTCAACTTTCCGCACGACATGGATCATGACCGTGAGTGCAATCGCGATTTTTGGAGAAAACATCGTAATGAACGCAAAGATCACAGCATAGACTACATAGTTGATGGCCTAGGACGGCGAATCGGCAAGAAGGTGAACGGCCGCTTAACCCAGATGTTCGTCTATCAGTCCGAACTTCAAATCGCCGCGGAACTTGATGCTTCCGGCCGGGTTGTGAAACAATTTGTTTATGGAACAAAAATTAACATTCCGGACTATATGATTACTTCCAAGGGTAAGTTTGCCATTATAAGTGATCAATTGGGAAGTCCTCGGCTGGTAGTGAACGTAAAAACCGGCAAGATTGAACAAGAGATTGAATTTGATGAATTTGGCAATGTTGTTCGTGATACTGATCCAGGAAACATTCCGTTTGGATTTGTTGGTGGTCTTTACGATGAGGATACCCGTTTGGTGAGGTTTGGTGCCCGCGACTACGATCCCGAAATCGGTCGGTGGACGAGCAAAGATCCAATTGGCTTCGGTGGTGGGGGGACTAACCTCTATTCATATGGCATTAATGATCCAGTAAATAATTTCGATGTTGATGGTCTCAAAGTGGAATTTGCCGGCAATGTTCCGGTCTCCGCGGCCGTAAAGAATACCAAGGTTTACAAGGCGCTTAACGCAGCGACGGAAATTATTAATATTGGACTCGAAAACTTCCCTGCTCAAATAATGGGGGAGGCGGGGCATCCGAAGACCGTTGGCAACCAAACTGTGATGTTAGTTCGAGTAAGTCTGAAAAATGCCGCCTTTAACAATTACAGTGCCGATGAGGTCATGGTTCACGAATTATTACATGCAAAATTGATACACGATCACTATAAAAAAACCGGCAAACCTTATTCTCGGGAGCTAGATGCCGCTTTAGAGCAACAGCATAAAGTTATGCATATCTTGGTTGGTGAACAGCTCGGTTGTAAAATTCCAACGCCACTGTGACCATTTCTAGATGAAGGAGGTAATTATGAAAAAGTCCATGTGGGTCCTGATCATTGCCGTTGCCATTGCGCAGCCGGTGGCAGCATATGAGTTTCGAAAAGATGACGTTGAGGCGAAATTTATTAGCGGCGCAGAGCTATGGGCACCGAATTTCAAAACAATGTCTAGAGAAAAAATCTTATTGGCAGATGGCTCGTCGCAAAAAAGCAGGGAGCCGATTTTCCCATTTCAATTTCATTGGATTAAGAAGGGGGCGGGAACAATTCTTGCGATTCGAAAATACACAGAGGGCAAGCCACGTACTATAGACGACGAGGAGTACCTTAAAACTACCATTTGGATTAAGAATTTAAAGGTTGGTAAGGTTGAGTTCGCCAATTCAAATGACGCCTTGGTTTTTTTTACTCAAGGGGGCTCGGCTTGGCCGAGGGTCAGTTGCGGGGGCGCGTCTGCTGCGGGCCATGTCGAAATAAAAAAGGTCACCGAAACAGAAGTGCTTGCGGCGATTGATTCCGAAATAAAATGCACCTATCCAATACCGAATAAAGTCACCGTCGTTAAATTGAAGGAGACCCATACCTTTAAGAAGTTGTCAGTCGAATCCATTACTCCTTGGATTGGAAAGCCGGGAAACGATCTGGCCTCTGAAACACACCGAGATCCTCTTCCCGGCCGTGATTCCATAGAGAAGTAGGTTAAAATAAAAACGGCCCAGTAATAAACCGAGGGGCCGCAATTTTTTTCGGCAGTACACTTACGACGCCAACGTCAACAGAGTCTCTGTTAATGGTGGGTACGGGCACCACGACACCATCAATTACGCAGTCGATAGAGGATGCCTACTCGTAGCTAATCCGTCAAAATTTTTGACAAAAGGAATCCATACCTGATCAATCAGATAAACTTCGTACAAAGATATGACAGCCTCGGAGGGGCTTAGGGCCTTCTCGGTCTGTTTTTATGATATTCTGACCTCGTGGACCGTGAAATAGGGCGGCGACAACTCAATCGCCAAAGAGACGACGAGATCCGGGGCCAACGCCATTGATGGCGCTATACCAACGGATACTTCAGCGTAAAGGACGAAGGCCAGAAGTCTGAAGCGGAACGCCACAACGACGAGTGAGCGCGTCACCATAGGTTGTTCGCGAAAGTGATAAGTCCCAAGGTTGGGCAAAAGTAGCGAACAGACCAGAGGCTTCGGGGGACATGTTTGATCGTGCCAAGTGAGTGCCAGAATATTTGGAAAATTCAGAAAATTTGGAAGTGACAGCATCGCGAGAATGCCATGAAATATAATTAAACATATTTTGGAGAACATTTTGGACCCGGCGAAAACATTGAACAGGGACTACGATCCGGAAGTGGGTCGGTGGACGAGTAAAGATCCGATGGCAAATGATAAAGCCAGCCCAAGAACCGGCCGCTAAATAGCGCGGGCCAAATCCACGCCAGGATTCGCAAATGGAGAGCCGCCATTGTGATTTTGTAGATGGCCAAAAATAATATGGACTGAATCGCCAGAGTTTCTAATGGCCGGTCTAAAAATTTCTTTATCGCTTCTTTGAGGCCTGCCCACGTTATTATCGCTAACGATTCAGCACAGAGCCAGAGCCGTTCGACAAGGTCGTCGCCTTGCCTTTTGTTTTTGGTGGAATCCTGCATTTATAGGTCTCCTTGTTGAGAAATTGGGATTTCTCGCAAGTGTTGTTGGTCGCATTGGGTCTCCTTTATTTCGATCTGAGGGAATTTTTCTTCTTTACCCCTCATATAGGGGGAAATGGAAAGTACGTAAAAATGGCCTGCCGCCCTAAATTCTCAAAGTTGGACCGGCCTAAGTGAAAATAATAAGAGTTTAGTTGTTTTTTTAGGCGTTAACTATGTAACAAATTTTTTTTATAAAAATGATTTCATGCGGACCTGTCCGGAATGGGCTTCGGAAGTTAGGCGATCTTTCCACATTCTTTGGCCCATCCGTCGGAGGCGTATTTATAGCCCAACTTCTTCTCGGTTATGTGTTCCGTCTTTTTGCACTTGCATTCAGCTTTGCAGAATTTGCGGCCATATATCTCAGGAGCGAGTCCATGGCCCTTTAAACAGTTTTCGGCAATAGATTTTAATTGAGAAGTAAAAGTGCTCACCGTGGGATGAATATCAATAATAATTCGACTGACCATGGACAGGGGCAATCCAGTTCCTGCCCCGCCAATTACAATGTCGGGCCATCCCGAGGTAAATGCCTGCTTCTCAGAGCCAGCCGGATGAGGAAACAAGCCATCCAAGGAACTTAGCCAGCGTTCGGAGTCTTTGTCGTTGGGCTTCCAATGGTGTGGTTGCTTCTTGGTTATGCTGAGCTGTAGGTTCTGCTTTTCAATATGAGTCAGCAGCTTCTGCGCATCCAGGCAGAACAGTATTGGTCCGTAGTCATTCGGCCCAGAAAATGATCTGTGAAGGTCATGAAAGTTTAAAAATATATCGTTCCAGATTCCATATTTTTGATCGAGCTGGTCACTCCATTGGCCGGACTGAGGGTGTCCCATCTGCGTACAAAACTCTCGGCTGTATAAGCTCCCATGTCTTAAAAAAGTGATTGAAGTCTCGACGGAGTTTGCGTGAAAAAAATAATTCAAATTTCGAGATTTAAACTCGGCAGCTAAGTCCTGAGGTTTGATCAGCGGTCTCAAATTTCACCTCCATCTGGCCCTCTTCTCGGAGGATTCGGTGGCCGCCTAAATTTGTGGAAACAACTTTGATTTATTTGACGCTTTATTCTGAGGCACTTGCTCGCAGCTCTTTGCTGGCCGTCGGCCTGAATTTCGGGTAGGTGTGTATTATCGAGCGGGCCATCTTGACCATTGGACTTTAAATGTACGGTATTCGCTATTAAGTCGAAATAACGTCATTTTAAGATAATTTGATATACTTTAACCTCTGAAATTGCCATTTTAAGGCAAAAATGGGATATTTTATATATCATTATGAAAGCACAAGGAATTGGATCCACATACCGGCAGAAGCTCTCGAAAGTGATCAATGTATCAAAAGAGGGGATAACCGCCGAACTGGTGTCTCGGACCTTAGGAGTCAGTAGACAGGAGGCCGGCCGCCTCCTTTCACGATGGCAAAAATCTGGATGGCTTCAGAAGATCAAACGCGGATTTTATGTGAGTATACCGGTTGAATCCACGCCTGAGCAGCTAGCCATTGAAAACCCATGGGGGATTGTCTCAAAGATTTTCTCCCCCGGCTATATAGGCGGATTTTCGGCAATCAAACATTGGGATTTATCGGAACAGATATTTGAAACCATAGTGTTTTTCACAACAAAAAAAGTCAAAGACAGGCACCCCACTTACTCTGGGCTCAGGCTCCATTTGAAAACGATCAAAAGCGAAAAACTATTTGGACTGAAGGCAATTTGGATTGATTCAACGAAAATACAAGTTTCCGATCCCTCAAAAACCATGATCGACTTCATGGATGACCCAGCTTTAGGGGGAGGAATGACCGTCATCAGAGAATTCCTCCACGCCTACCTGGATTCAGACCACAAGAACATCCCATTGCTATCTGAATATGCCGACAAGATTGGCAACGGAGCCGTATATAAAAGACTTGGTTTTATGTTAGAAGTAATGGGCGCAGCGGATGAGAAAATGCTAAAAATGATGCAGAAGAAAATTTCAAAAGGCTATTCAGAGTTTGATCCTTCATCTAAGAGTTCTAGAATCATCCGGAAGTGGAATTTAAAGGTGTCGTCGTCGTGGGCCAAAGAATATGATTCAAAAAAATGAAATACTCCAACTAGCACAGGGATTGGGTTTGAACCCGGATACGGTTGAGAAGGACTATGTGCTGGGCTGGATGCTCGACGGAATCTTCAATAACAAGACACTTGGTAAAAATTGGTATTTCAAGGGCGGCACCAGTCTAAAAAAATGTTTTTTTGAAACGTTTCGTTTTTCCGAAGACCTTGATTTCACAATCAAAGATTTAAAGCACATGGATCCCGAATTTTTATTGGCTACATTTAACGATGTGGCTGATTCAATTTATGAAAAGGCCGGGATTGAGTTCGACAAGGAAAAATTCAAATTTAAAGTGATTCCCAAGGAAGACGGCAAAATGTCTGGCCAGGGGACAATAAACTATGTGGGTCCCTTGGGGCGCAAACAGGGTGCCACAATTAAAATCGATCTTACCACTGACGAGATCGTTGTTTTAAATTCAGAAAATAAAAGAGTCCATCACCCATATACAGATGAACCGGAGGCGGGCATTTGGGCAAACTGCTATGCGTTCGAGGAAGTTGTCGCAGAAAAAGTCAGAGCTCTTAGTCAAAGGGCCCGCCCACGGGATGTTTACGATGTGGTCCATTTTTTTCGAAATCGGGACATGATTAAAAATCCCCAGCTGGTTCACAGTGTCCTGGTCAAAAAATGCGGCTACAAAAATATTCCAGTTCCTACTTTCGAGCTGATAGAAAAGCACGAAAAAATCGATGAGCTACAGGGTCAATGGAGCAATATGTTGGCTCATCAGCTTCCGAATCTTCCGCCCCTTGAAGCCTTCTGGACAGAGATTCCCCTGTTCTTCGATTGGCTCAATAGCACTCTACAAGAGGACAAAAAGGCCTCCGCGGGACGTAATGACGAGGTAGTGTTTCAGCCCGGTCGAATCGCCAACGCTTTCGCATTGGATTCAGTTCTTCAAAGAATTCAGTTCGCGGCAGGCAATCGGGTTTGCATTAGATTAACTTACCATGACAAAGTCAGAACCGTAGAGCCGCTCTCCTTTAGAAAAACCAAAGACGGGAATCGACTCTTTTATGGCCATGAGCGCGAAGTCGATCACACCAAAGCATATTCATTGTCCAAGATCCAAGGCGTGCAGATCACAAATTTGCCATATGTTGAGCGGGAGCACCCGGTGGAGATTAGCGCGAGTGGTGCCATTTCAATGCCTCCGCTTAGAAGGCGCCGTTCTTGATTCAGGCGTACCCAGCCAAACGTCGACATTGGCGGCCGATCTGCGGCCGATTCCTACACAATATCCTCGAAATTCTCTAAACTTGTTTTGAGGAGGACCTCCTGGGAGCGCCAAATCTCAA
>JANMVK010000447.1:0-3315 GCA_031392725.1 Pseudobdellovibrionaceae bacterium | reverse complement strand
CAGTGTGCGCCGCGAGGGCGCTGGCCAAAAGAGCTTTTCCCAAGCGGGCCGCTTCCCGGTGCCGGAAGCAGGCAATGTTCATTGCGACGGCGCTATGGTGGGCGTCAAACCTAAGCCCATGTGGACGGCTTCGGCCTTTGGCGGCTTAAACGCGCGCCGCAACGATCAACAATATGTTTCCTATAATCCCAACAACCTCGGCTACGGCGGAATGTTGCACTATCAATCCATGGACCGCAGCTGGGATTCCAATTTGTATTCGGTGCTGGCCCTGGTTCAGCAAACTCAAGGGTCCGACGTGGACCGCCGCTATATTTTTTCAAATACGGCCTACCAATGGACGGCCCGTTCGCGCATTGTCAATCTGATGTATTTGGATTTGGTTCCGCGGACCTATATTCAAACCGGTTTCTTTGAATGGCAGCAGCGGCTCGCGCAGTTGTGGACCAACCGCTTGTCGGCTCTTGGAGTTGATGTGATTGAATACACGCGCCGCAAAGGCGTGCGCGAGAAGCTGGATTCAAGCCCTTATAAGGAAGTGCGCGAAGCCATCACCAAGGACTTCGCGAGTCCGGTTCGAATGACAGCGGATTTTGCCTACGGCCGGCGCGACTTCGATAAGCGTGAAAAGCACGAGTACCGCCTGATCGTTAATTTTCCGCGGCTGATTTCCCCCCAATGGGACATGAGTCTCCGAGCCGGCTACCGCGACAACTTCACCAGCCAAGACATCTTTGGGCGGTTTGGCCTAGGCTACTACCGCCGCAACTGGGAGCTCACCTTCGAGTCCGAATTCGGTGTGGAGAAATACGACAACGGCGAAACCATGCACCCGGTTTATTTTGAAGTGGCCAATGGCTTTCAGATTTCGCAGAAAACTCTAATCGCCCTGGCCGTGGATTATACGCAGGACGAACACGTTAAGATTATCAGCGCGTTTATCAAAGGGACTTACCGGTTCGGCAGCCATGAAGCCGCCCCCACCCGAGACGGCGCTTCACCAAGGGGGCGTTTATGATTCGTCTTCTGCTGGTTTTCTCTCTGAGTTTCTTCGCGGCCGGCGTCGATGAAGGCTTGCTCAATAAGCTATTGGCGCCGGGACCGTTGACTGAGGCTCACAAAACTTTGGAAGGCAGCCGTTGCCTGGAGTGCCACGAAGCGGGCGCCGGAGTTCCCAATGAAAAATGCATGACCTGCCATAAAGACATCGGCGCAGTGGTCGCGGCCAAGCACGGATTCCACGGCATGCAGACCGATAGCTGCATTCACTGTCATAAAGAGCACAGCGGCCGCGAATACGATTTGGTGCACTTCGATCCCAAAACTTTCGATCACGCCAAGACCGGCTTTGATCTCAGCGGCCAGCACGCCGATTTAAAATGTGCTAAGTGCCATTTGGAAACCCGGGTGAAGAAAGTCACACGCAAATCTGAAGTGCGCTATTTCGGCCAGACCAAAACCTGTGTCGGCTGTCATAAAAAGGATGACATTCACTTTTACAAAGCACCGTTAAATAAAAAAGACTGTAATGAGTGCCACAAGGGTTTGAAGTGGAACGATAAAGTTTCCTTCGTGCACAAAACCGACGCCAAGTATGAATTGCTCGGAGCGCACGCCGAGCTGAAATGCGCCCAGTGCCATGTGCCGAACCAGAAATCGAAACAGTCCGTGTATCACTGGCCTAATCTCAAAGCGCAGCAATGCATAAGCTGTCACAAGGTTCAGCACGGGGAAAACCTCGGCAAGAAATTCCAAGGGCCGAAGTGCGACACCTGCCACAATCAAACCGCGTGGAAGATTGAAAAATTTGATCACGCGGCGATTACCGGCTTTGAACTCAAAGGCGGCCACAGCCAAGTGACTTGCATTCAGTGCCACCGTCAAAAAGACATCAATATGCTCACCACCAATAAGAAATTTAAATTCTCAGGCCTGAAGACCACTTGCGTGAGCTGCCACGGCGATCCGGTGCATTTATGGGGCAAGCACAAATCGAAACGCCTGCCCAATCCGCAGAACTGCGCCCAGTGCCATTCGGAACAGGGCTGGAAAACAACCCACACCTTCGATCACAATGTGAACACACGTTTTCAAATCAGCGGCGAACACTTCAGTCTTAAATGCGCCGATTGCCATAAGGCGGGAATTTATAATTTCCCCGCGCTGACCGAGAAGACTTGTGAGAATTGCCACACCAGCCCGCACAAAGGCGTGTTCTCACCCGATTTACTAAAGAAGCGTTGCACGGAGTGCCACACCACTCTGGGCTGGAAACAGGAGGCCGGTAAAAATATCGACCACTCCAAATTCCGCTTTCAGCTCACCGATAAACATGCCGAACTGAAATGTTCGCAGTGTCACGAGCGCGGCAAGCAGCAGATTTTTAAATTCCCCTCAGTCGATAAAAAATTCTGCAACGATTGCCACAGCAATCCTCACGTAGGCCAGCTCCATGAGAAATTCTCTTCGCAGGCGTGTGACACCTGCCACACCACTAAGAAGTTCAGTGAGCGCAAGCCGTTCAACCATGATCAAACCGCTTACCAAATCCGCGGCGCGCACGAAAAATTAAATTGCATCGCGTGCCATGCCGAGACCAAAGAAAAATTCACGGTTAAAAACGGTTCATTCAAACATAATTTTCTATATCCAAAATTGGACATCAAAGGTTGCGTCACTTGCCACAGCGACTTCCACCGGGGCCAGCTCGGAAGCAAATGTTTAAATTGCCACACGGTCGCCGCGTGGAAGCCGGTGAACTTCAATCACAACGAGCAAACTCAATTCCCCTTGAAATTTGAACATCTCAAGGCCAAGTGCGTGGATTGCCATAAGCCCATCGACAATACGACCGTGAGTTATAAAAATAAAACCCGGCCGGTGTTCCGCTTTAAGCCGATGCCCACCACATGTGTCGAGTGCCACAAGGATGCTCACAATGGCAAACGCGGCAACCGCTGCACCGAATGCCACAGCGAGCGCGGTTGGAAGGTGACCGCCGACTTTCACAAAAATTTCACGTTGAGTGGAGTGCACTACACTCTGAGCTGCGTGGAATGCCATAAGGACGGACGCAAGCTGGCGGGAATGAGCGACAACTGTCTGCTGTGCCACCAAAAAGATGATATTCACAACGGCACTCAACCCAATTGCGGCGAATGCCACCGCCAGCAGTTCTGGGAAAATCCGGAGTTCAAACATTCCATGAGCCGCTTCCCGCTCCGGGGCGCGCACCGCACTCTGGATTGTGTCGAGTGCCACAACCGCGGAATTTACCAAGGTACGCCAAGCGAATGCGTGTCGTGCCACTTGAAG
>JANMVK010000632.1:0-1212 GCA_031392725.1 Pseudobdellovibrionaceae bacterium | reverse complement strand
GCCCAGCAGACACTGCCTTTGGTCGAGGCCCTGCGCTGCCGCTCGCTGGTTTTGGTCACTTCACATTTGCATATGCGTAGAGCTTACAAGACCTTCCGCCGCATTTTTCCAAGTGAAACTTTAATCCTCACCCGCGCGATTTCCAGCGGGTCGATTCCGCCTAAATTTTCCGATCTCAGCATTGAGGCGATTAAATCCTTATTTTATTCGACGTGGGCGTTTTAGGACCCAGCCTCGACTTGAACTCAAGGCTTTAGCTTCCGATTCACATATATATGAGTACAGACATTTTACGTTCCCTGGGCCGCAGGGTGATCAGCCCAGTGGAATACACTTTAGAAGTTTTCTTAATGATCTATTTGTCCATGCGTGCGGCGTTCTTTGACCAATCCAATGGTTTGCGAAGCGTGTTCAGCGTGGTCTCCGCGCAAATTTATTTTACCGGCTTCCAAGCGCTGCCGTTGATTTCGGTGTTGGCGCTGGCTTCTGGCAGCATTGTGATCTTGCAGGCTTCAAGCAATCTTTCGCTTCTCGGTGGCGCCTCGTTACTTGGCGATTTAATGGTGGCCATTGTGGTCCGCGAGCTGGCGCCGCTGTTGAACGCGTTGATCGTGATCGCGCGTTCGGGCACGGCCGTGGCTTCGGAAATCGGCAATATGCGGGTGAATAAGGAAGTGGAAGCGCTGGAGAGCATGGGGATTCATCCGTTAAGCTATGTGGTGTTTCCGCGTTTGATCGGCGGAATCATCAGCGTGATTTGTTTATCGATATATTATGTGCTGATTGCCATTCTGGGCGGATTTCTCGTCACTTCGTTGCTGCACCAGCTGACCTTTTCGTACTACGCCGACTCCATGGCGCGCGCTTTTTCGTCGGTGGATTTCACTTTGTTTATTCTAAAAAATACCTTCAGCGGCGCAATTATTTTTATGATCAGTTGCTATCAGGGTTTTCTGGTTAAGCAGGGGCCGCATGAGGTTCCTCAGGTCACCACTAAAGCCGTGGTCAATAGCGTGATTTACGTGGTGGGATTCAATATGACCGTGACCATTTTATTCTACCTCGGGCGTTTGGCCGCGATGGGGGTCAGATGAGTCACCCGTTAATCAAACCGGTGCGTGATTTGAAATTTGATAACGTCAGTTACACTTTCGAAGGCGCGGAGCAATCGATTTTTGAAAACATCACCTTTGAAATGCCCAAAAGCAAAGC
>JANMVK010000624.1:0-5993 GCA_031392725.1 Pseudobdellovibrionaceae bacterium | reverse complement strand
CGTCTCCATCTTGTTCACGTTTAACTCCCAGGCCACCGATCCTGTACCCGTGGCGAAAAGCGGGCCCGACCGGGTCACACTATTGGAACTGTTTACATCCGAGGGCTGCAGTAGTTGTCCGAGGGCCGATCAGTGGTTTTCCAAGCTTTCACAAAACAAAGCCCTGTGGAAGGGCTTCGTGCCCGTGGCTTTTCATGTGGATTACTGGGACAACCTCGGCTGGAAAGACAAATTCGGCAGCAAGGCCGCCACCACACGCCAGCGCGCCATCGCGCGCACCTGGAAGGCGCCGGCCGTGTACACACCCGGAATTGTGGTGAACGGCAAAGAGTGGCAGAACTGGCGGATGGCAACCACTCCTCCTCCGGGCAGCGGGAAAGCCGGAGTGCTCAAGCTCGCCCGCATGTCGAATGTGAGTGAGTCGTTCAGCATCACCTATGAACCGCCGGCGGCGGAAAAATCCGAAAAATTTGTCGTTCACCTGGCGCTGCTCGGCCTCAGTGTAAAAAGCAATGTGGGCGGCGGCGAAAACTCAGGAGAGAAGTTGCAGCATGATTTTGTAGTGCTCGATTGGAAAACCGGTGACGCCACCCGGACCAAAGGCGTGGTCACGCGGGAATTTTCCCTAAATATTCCGCAAAATCAAAAAGTCGCGGTGGCCTGCTGGGTGGAAACTCCCGACCAGCCCGTACCCGTTCAAGCGGCCGGAGCTTTTCTATAATACTCGAGGCGCAACCTTAGTCCTGTTTCAATATAGGAATTCCATATAATTTCCGATAAATAGCTCATGACACGGACGTCACGGGATCGAAAAATTATTTTCGTTTTGCTCATCGCGCTTGGCGTGGAGCTGTTCCTGTTGCTGGCTCACACCGGCGTCATCCAAATCGGTGGAAAATCGGCCTCCACTGGCGTGGCCGCGGGCCATGTCGCTAAAGCTCACAATCATCTTCGCAGGCGCAATGTGAACAGCCTGGTGTGGGAAACATCGCAAACACACGAGCCGCTTTATTTTCACGACGCCGTACTCACCCTGAAAGAAAGCACGGCCACTCTCGAATTGGAAACCTCCACCGAGGTCACGCTTTCGGAAAATACCCTGATCACCATTGAACCGCCCGATGATCTGCACACCGGCGAAATCCGCCTGCGCTTTTTGCGTGGCAATTTGCAGGCGCGCAATCCGTTTCAGGCATCGAGCATCGAGGGCGACGCCTGGTCCATGAATTTAAAAAGCGGAAGCGAAGTGGAACTACGCGAAGTGGGAGACAGAGGCGTTGAGGTGCGGCTGAAAGGGGGCGAAGGCGTGCTCAAAGCCGCGGACGGCATGAAAAACCTTAAGGCCAACGAAATTCTGCGGCTGAGCAAATCCGGCGCCGCAAAAATTGCACTCGACTCCTCCCTGACTTGGACCAACACCCCGCCCCGGCGGATCTACTTGCACGGAGAAGCCGTGCCCCTGCAACTGGAGTGGGAAGGCGGCCCAAGTCAATTGCTGATTCAAACGCTCGGGCACGAGGAGCAAATATTAAATCTCGCGCATGGGCAAAAAAGTATTCTGACTGACCTCCCCTATGGCCATCACCGCCTCTATTTACGCAGTGGAACCAGTTCCTCAGCCGCGCTGGATGTTCAAGTGTGGCGAGCGCCGCTGATACATTTACTGGCACCGCTGCCGCGCAACCGGGCCGAGCTGAATACACCGGTCACATTTCTTTGGCAGAAGTCGCCGCAGGTGGAGGCTTTCAATTTAAAAATGAACGGCAGCGCAGTCAAAATGTCGGAACGGCAGCCCGCCAATATTCTCACCCGCACCTTTACCCAAGAGGAAGATGTGCAGTGGTATGTCGAAGGCCTCGACACCGATGGTTTTGTGGTACCGCCGCTTTACCGCTATCCGCTGTTCATTCGGGAACGCCCCTTCGCCGCGCCAAAATTAAAACTTCCGCAGTTGCGCCAGCCCGCTACGGTGAAGCCGCCCGGACCGGGCGCATGGCTGTGGTCATGGGTGATGCCCGCGGCGCAAGCCGAAGAGAAAACGAAATTTGAGGCCGTGTTCTCGTGGGAGCCCGTGCCCGGCGCCAATCAATATGTGATTGAAATTTCTGAATCGGCGGATTTCCGCAATCCCATTGTCAATGCCGTTTTAAAAACCACGGAATTTACCTGGGAAGGTTTTTTCCTGCAAGCCTATTACTGGCGCGTGGCCGCGGGCCACAGCAAAGGCCGTATGGGTGTGTTCTCCGATCCGGTGGGTGTGGATTTTTCGCCCTTGAAGAAAAATATAAATATCGCCGCGCTCGATGGAGTTTTAATCCGTAAAATTGTACAAGCCGCGCTGGCCGCGGTGCCCAAGCACACGCCCACCAACTCAGCACCCTCGACGGCAAAGACGGCAGTGGTGCCGGCGCCGATCACCGCGCCCCCGGAAAAACGCGGCGTGGAATTGACTGAAGCGCAAAAAAACTGGCGGCCCATTCTCCTCTGGCAGCCGCACTACGGCGTCATTCAAGTGACAGGCACCGAAGACACAGAAGCCAATTTGTCGGGCGCGACCATGATGGCCTTCGGTTTAGAATATCCATGGCGGGACAGTGACGGTGCGCTGTGGCTGTTTGATCTGTCTATTAATTATTTTAGCTTTAAGCCTGAGCCTAAGGAAACATTTCCGTTTCAACAGGATCTAAGGTGGCTGGAATTTGACGCCAGCTTTGCGCGCTTTAGATCCGGCCTTGGTTATGGCTTCTCCGCCCGACAAATGCTCAGCCTTAGGCGCACTGACTATGAGGCGGTCACGGGCGATACCGCCCTTGGGTTCGGACCGATCGCGCAGCAGAATTTGCCGCTCCTGCGCGGAGAACTCAATCTGCGATTGCAGGTTACGTTCTCGCGCGATGGACAAGCGGTGGTGGCCACGCCTGAATGGCGCGCCCGCATCGGCCCGCGAATGGTGACTGGAATTGGAGTGGAAGGTATCATGCTCATTGATATTCCGGATATTGGATATTCCATCCAGGGTTTTGCGACTTTAGGGTTTCCATTTTAAACGGCGGCCCGCCACCAGCAGGATCAAAGGCAAAATTAAAAATGCCAAATTCCAGGGCGAACTTCCGCCACTGCCCACGCGCGCGCAACCCGCGGCCGATTTAAATTCAAACTCCTGGCGCGTGCCCGGCGCATAGGTAATAATGATTGATTCCAAAAACACCGGCACAGTAGCCACCGAAGTGGTCACCGTGAATCGGAACTTTACAAATCGTTTTGAGTTTAACACCGCCAAGGACGTGCTCCACCCGGTGTCATCGCTAGAAAAATCATCGGAACTGCCGCGCCATTCAAGGGAAAAATCCCCCGAAGCCGGCGATGTCGTCACCGCCGTGACCTCAGCCAGCGTATTTAATAAATCGTAGGAGCCCGATTCGACAAACTGCGGGGCCACTGCGAATTTAACATTGTCGCCCGGCAAAACCGGAGCTTCCTCGGATGGATCATAAAATCCCACGCCGCTGTAAGCTACGGAGGTGTACCAATTGCGGCCGATTCCGCCGGCGGCCGCCACATTGGGCGCTGGATTGCGGCCTCCCAAAGCCTGCCCGCCGCCCGGGCCTGAATTGCTATACATGCGGATAGTGCCGCCGGCGAACACTTGCACGGATCCGCCGCCACCGCCCGCCCCCCCGCCGCCATTGCCGGTCGAGTCGGCGCCGTCACCGCCGCTGGCGTAAATAAATCCAATTAATGGATTGCCGGAAGAACCCAATTCAAAATCGCGGACCGTGTGGATAATCACCACTCCGCCGCCACCGCCCCCGCCGCCCCCGGGTCCTGTGGAGCCCGAACCGCCACCACCACCGCCCGCGCCGCCGGCACCACTCCCGAGGATATCGAATTCTGGATCGGAGTTGGAAGATCCGCGTACGCCGGGAGATGCCGCGACGCCAGTGGAACCGGGACCATGTCCCGCAAGACTTGTTAGATTCCACGAACCGCCGCCACCGCCGCCCATACCCGCGCCGCCGCCATTGGCGGTGCCGCCCCGGCCGCCCGTGACCGGTGCCGTGGAGTTTCCGCCATCTGAACCATCGATTCCCGTTCCGCCGCCGTCACCGCCCCGGGCGCCGCCACAACGGCTTTCGCCGGCGATTCCACCCACAGCGCCGACCGGCACCTGGCCAGGATGGCCATGACACCAGATTTCTCCACGCACAATCACGTCCGACAGGCTGCGGATCACCAGGGGATTATTGCCGAACGGCTCGAGAAACCACCCGTCTTCTAAAATAAAATTGGTTACGTTCAATTCCGGATGGACCAAAGTGTTCAAGCGAATAATATTGCCGGTGAGATCACCATTCTGGCTGAACCGCGAATAGCGCGACTGTATGAATGCGCCGTCGGAACCGTCGCCGACGTCGACTTCGACCGGAGGCGGGGCCGCGCCGGTGTAATTTAGCACTCTCAATTTTGAATGAACCACTCCCAGGGCCTGATTCCACACGGCGGTGCCGCCGGCAAACTGATCAAGCGTGGTAAAATTCTCGCGCACTTCCGCCGCACCGGCGCTCCAACACATAAGGAAGGAAAAGAGCGCGCACGTTAGCCTCACGAAGTGCCAGTCTTTTTATCGACTTTATCAACTTTATCAACTTTATCGGTGGCTTTCTCCATGGCTTCAAACAACACTTGAAACACCTTCTGGCGCAGGGTCTCCGCGCGGAACGGCTTCACGATGTAAGCGCTGACTTCATGTTGCGCGGCTTTGGTGATTTTCATCCGCTCTTGCGACTGCTGGCTGGTGACCATAATAAAGGGAACTTGGCTGCGCGTCCGGTGCGTGCGCACGGCGCGCAGAAATGTCAGACCGTCGGTCTTGGGCATTTCCCAATCACAAATGATCAAATCGACATTTTGTAACGGGTCCAAAATAAATTTATGCGCGTCGGAACCATTGGCGGCTTCGAGAAATTTCTGAAAGCCGATGGTCTTAAGATTTTGCACGACGATGTTGCGGATCATGGGATCGTCGTCCACGATCAACACGGTCAGCAGCGAGGCCTTCATCATATGATTCGGATCCACGTCTTTTTTCATGCCTTGGTTCCCTTCAGTGCGGGCAAGCGGATTAAGATCTCAGCTCCGCCTTTGGCGTGATTTTGTACTATCAATTCGCCCGAATGCTCAATTTCAACAATTTCTTTACAAATAGACAATCCCAACCCCGTGCCGTCCGCGCCTTTGGTGGTGAAGAGAGCATCGGTGACTTTATGAATCAGCTCTTCGGGAATACCCGGACCGCTGTCATGAATGGAAATCTCAACCCAATCGGGGTCAGACGTGGCCTTCAGGCGGATGTCGCCCCCATTGGGCATCACGTACATGGCGTTCATAAACAAATTCATAAAAACTTGCACCAGGGAGTGGCGGTGACCGAGGACCAGCGCGCCCGCGGGTTTATTCTTCTTTACAAAAATCTGCCGCTTGCGGAATTGGAATTCCATCAGCTCCAGCGCCTCGTCCAGTGTTTGCCAAATCTCCACCATTCCGGGCGCCGTCGGTTTTTCCGCCGAACCGTGAATGGTGCGGAAGCGTTTCAAGATACTGGCCGCGGTGTCGGAGGCTTTCAAAATTAGGTCGAGCGCGTTGCGCATGCCGGGCTCCCCGCCCTTTTCAATGGCGAGTTCGGCGTTGCCGATAATGTGGGTGAGCAGATTGCCGAATTCATGGGCCACGCTGCGTCCGACGGCGGCCACCGCGTTTTGGCGGTCCACATTCATCAGCAATTGATGAGCTTCACTCAAGCGGCCCTCTTGCCACTCTTTGAGCCGGTGTAAATCCCACAAGCTGGTGGCGTTGCGGGCTTTTTGCAGAATTTCACCTTCAGTGAACGGCTTGTTGATGTAATCCCACTTCTCGCGATTCTCCTCGCCAAGAAAAGAGCCGATGGTGTCCACCGAGCGATCTTGATAAGCGGTGACAAACACGGCGAACATATG
>JANMVK010000386.1:0-1612 GCA_031392725.1 Pseudobdellovibrionaceae bacterium | reverse complement strand
TGGTCAATAGTGGCCCTGGTGCCGACAATCTCGGCAATCACATCGCCACGGCCCAAATTCTGGCCACCTACGGCACGGGCACAGCACCCGGAATTGCTCTCGGCCAAACCAACACTGGCCTGTGGGCCGTGGGCACCGGTGCAATCGCATTCAACACCGCGGGCGTCGAACGTTTACGGATGGCTTTAGACGGCAACGTCGGCATCGGAACCTCAACGCCTAGTCAACGGCTGGAAGTTAATGGATCGCTCGCATTTACTCTTGGATCTACGTCTTCCATTTTCGGTGCAGACTCGGGAGGCGTAGCTGGAACGGTTGGTGTTTTTGGTGGAAATTCTCCAAATTCCACTTCGGGTGCCGTCAATCTTACTGGCGGCTCCTCAACCAACGGAACCGGCGGCGGAATCACTCTGACCGGCGGTAGCTCCACAAACGCAAACGCGGGCGACATTACGCTCAAGGCGGGTCTCTCAAGCTTTGGAGCGCCGGGAAGCATCTATTTTCAAACAGGTGGCGCAAGCCTAGCCAACCGCATGTATATCGGTCCGCTTGGATCGGTCGCCATAGGAACTACTAGTCCTGGGACTGGTTCGATTCTCGATATTAACGGCACTGGCGTGAATTTCTCGAGCTTTATTGTTCCGCGCGATCTCACTGCCCGCCGCCCGACCACCGGCGTGAACGGCATGATCCGTTACAACACCAATCTCTCGAAGTTTGAAGTTTATGAAAATAATAATTGGACCAATATGGTTTCAAGCGGTGGCGCCGCCGACAATCTCGGCAACCACACCGCCACTACACAAATTCTATCGACTCTCGGCACGGGCACAGCTCCCGGATTCTCGTTCGCCGGTCAACTCAACACAGGCATGTGGGCCGCGGGAACAGGACAAATTGCCTTTAACACCGCGGGCGTTGAGCGGATTCGATTTGCTAACAATGGTAACGTCGGCATCGGCACGACAACCCCGACTACACCTCTGGAAGTTAACGGAGCTATTAAATCCCGTAATATTCAAATCCAGGACGGGATTAATCTGCTCAGTGTAAACGCCTTTACATCGACGGTTTCCGGTACGGATTCAAGTTCGACCGTCGCATGGCAGGTGGGTGATACCTCGGGAGCGGCACAGCTGATCCGCCTTTATGCCGGGACGGGATACCCGTTAGGGATTTTCTCAAACGGTGCGGAACGCATCCGAGTTGAACCCGGCGGCAACGTCGGTATCGGCACAATCACTCCGGGCGCTGGGTTGGACATTTATGGAACGGGCACAACTGACAGTGCTTTGATAATTCCACGGTCGCTCACTAGTGCACGCCCCACTGGCGCGAACGGCATGATCCGTTACAATACGAACTTATCGAAGTTTGAAGTTTATGAAAACGACAATTGGACCAATATGGTTTCAACCGGTGGCGCCGCCGACAATTTAGGCAACCATGCCGCCACTCAACAAATCTTGTCGACTCTCGGCACCGGCACTGCGCCCGGATATTCCTTCATCGGTCAAACTAATACCGGTATGTGGGCGGTTGGTACAGGATCCATCGCATTTAATTCGGCTGGCGTGGAGCGTATGCGGGTGGCTGTGAATGGAAACGTCGG
>JANMVK010000275.1:0-6804 GCA_031392725.1 Pseudobdellovibrionaceae bacterium | reverse complement strand
GTCGATCCTGTTTACAGGACTACCCTCGCTCGCGTTGACCAAAACGCAAATGGGGAAGGATGCCACCTACGAGCGCTCGGAACATGAATACGTGTTGTCACCGAGCCGCGAAGTCGCGGCCTTCTGTGATGCGGGCGACGTGCTGGTTAAAGGCGAGTGCGACGGCCGCACGGAACTGATCAATCCGCAATCGAATCCAATGTTGATGGATGTCCCGCGCACCGATATGGCGCGCGGAGTTTACCTGGAATCCAAAGAGGTCAGCGAAGGCGGGCGCGCCGGCTGGGCTTGTTGGTCGAAGGTGATTCACCCCGATGAAGAATTGCGCATCACCACCGCCGCGAAATGCAAAAAATCCGGCACCGAAAAGGCGCTCAAAATAAAAACGCCGCGAAATCGCGGCGCTTAAAACTTCAAATTATAAATTAAAAATTAAGTCTCGGTCTTCGGCTTCTCTTCGCCTTCTTTAAGCGAAGCTTTCAGCGTGTCACCGAAAATGTCACCCAAGCTGGTCTTGGAAGTGGCGGTGGCTTTTTTCACATAGTCTTCCACATCGGCTTTTTGTTCGCGCAATTTGACGAGCTTGGCGCTCAAACCAATTTTGCGTGAATCTCTGTCGATGGTGATGATCTCTGCGCGCATCACATCGCCCACTTTAGCGGCTTCATCGACTTTTTCGATGCGCTTGGTGGACAATTCCGAAATGTGAATCAAACCTTCGATGTCGCTCTCGAGCTCGACGAACACTCCAAAGTCGGCGGTCTTCACAACCTTCACATCATACTGTGAACCGATTTTGTATTTGTCCTCGATGTTCGACCACGGATCCTGCTCAAGCTGTTTTAAACCTAAGCTGAAACGCTCGTTCTCGATATCAACGCCCAAGACCACGGCGCGCACTTTATCGCCTTTCTTGAACATTTCAGACGGATGATTGATCCGTTTGGTCCAAGAGAAGTCGGAAATGTGAACCATGCCATCGATGCCGTCGTCCACGCCGATAAAGGCGCCGAAGTCGGTGATGGATTTAACTTCACCTTCGATAATAGTTCCAGGCTGATAAGAATTCTTGAGTTCAACCCAGGGATTCTCTTCAAGCTGTTTCATGCCGAGGCTGATGCGGCGGTTGGCGCCGTCAATTTCCAAGACCTGAACGTCAACGTCGTCGCCGACTTTAAGCATTTGCGAAGGATGTTTCACCCGTTTGGTCCAGCTCATCTCGCTGACATGGATCAGGCCTTCAATGCCCTCCGCCAGTTCAACGAAAGCGCCGTAATCAGTTAAGCTGACCACTTTGCCTTTTACTTTTTTGCCGGTGGTGAACTCAGCCGCAACGCCGTCCCACGGATCGGTTTTCAACTGCTTGAGACCTAACGAAACGCGCTCTTTTTCGTTGTCGAACTTCAACACTTTGACGTCAATTTCGTCGCCGACATTCAAAATTTCCGAAGGATGCTTCACGCGGCCCCAGCTCATGTCTGTAATATGGAGCAAACCGTCCATACCGCCGAGATCGATAAAGGCACCGTAATCGGTGATGTTCTTCACGCAACCCTTAACCACTGAACCCTCTTTCATGGCGTCCAGAGTTTGAGTGCGGAGCGACTCGCGTTCTTCCTCGAGCAAAGCCCGGCGGGAGAGCACGATGTTGCCACGTTTCTTATTGAACTTGATGACTTTAAATTTGTACTTCTTGCCAATGTAAGCGTCGATGTTGCGCACGGGGCGCAGATCGATTTGGCTTCCGGGCAAGAAAGCCTTTACACCGATATCGACACTCAAACCGCCTTTAACTTTGGCGATGATCGTACCTTCGATCACTTCCTCGTTTTCAGCGGCGCGGGAAATGTCATTCCACGCGCGCATCATGTCGGCTTTGTCTTTCGACAGAACCACCATGCCGTTTTCGTTTTCGATGCGGTCGATGTAAACTTCAACAATGGAATCCACTGCGATATCCCGCTGGCCATCGACCACGCGGAATTCCGAAATCGGGATTAAACCTTCTGATTTATAATTGATATCTACCAAGACGTAATCTTCTTGAACTTCCACAACACGGCCACTGACGATGTCGCCGACTTTATTGTCGCGTTCGCCGAGTGATTTTTCGAAAAGAGCGGCGAAAGTGTCGCCTTCTTTGGTTGCAGCATTAAAAAGACCGGGGTTTTGCGGGACCTCTGAATCGGCGGCGTCGAGTTGAGCCAGTATCTTTTCTCTCTCTGCTTGGGCTCTACTCTTATTTTTCGCACCACCTGTTGTGTCGACCATACGCAAACTTGCCTCCTCTTGGGAAAAGACCGCCGTCAACTGGGGTCCCCCGTTTTTATTTTCCCGAGCATATAAATGTTGAAGCTCTGAGATAAGGGTTGGTTATAGATTGTAAGGATTCAAAGTCAAAAGGATTTTACACTAAGCCAAGGGCTTAGCGATGACCTGCCGACAAAGCCTCTTTGGCCCATAAATGAATGCGTTCCACCACCTCAGACAGCTCCATTCCATTGGAATCAACGACCCGGGCCTGAGGGGGGATTTGCAGTGGCGCCGCGCTGCGACTGGAGTCCTGTTGGTCGCGTTTTGTCTGCTGATTTTGGGTAATTTCCACATTGAGGCCCTGTTCTTTCGCGCGCCGGGCGGCCCTCTCCTCCTGGCTGGCAGTGAGATAGATTTTTAGCACAGCTTGAGGGAACACAACGGTCCCGCAATCACGGCCCTCCGCCACTAAGCCTTTCACACCTTTGGCGCAGTCCCGCTGGTTCTGCAACAGCGCCGCCCGCACTTCATGAATCTGTGAAACTTGGCTCGCGCGCTGGCCGTTTTCTTCCGCCAGAATATGCACGGTGATGTCTTTGTTTTTATAAAAAACCCGAGTCTGATCGTCGTCCATCCGCACTTCCCACACGTCGGATTTGGTCAGGTCGACCAGCTCCTGCGTGTCGTGGGGGGTGAAACCCTCTTTCAGGGCGACATAGGCCAAGCCCCGATAGAAGGCGCCCGTGGAAACCCACTTCCATCCCAGCTTCGCGGCGAGCAGCCGGCTGACGGACGATTTGCCGGAGGCCGCGGGGCCATCAATGGTGATCACATTTGTATTGGGTTGGCTCATGAGTGCTTAATTCACGTTTTGAGGGGCCACTTCGTCAAGTAGAAATAGAAATTTTGCAGTTCGCTAGAATGCCTGGAAACGTGGCAGATCACCCATTATGGTCGGTTTCAGTTCTGGGGAGGACTTATGCGAATCATGGCAATTATTTTATTTTCGATCTTTATGCTGGGAACTTTGGCGAACGCTGAAACCTTGCAGTGCATGTCTAAGAAAGGCGAACACATCTATTACGGCGGCGACGGCCAAATTGTGCTGACAGCCTCAGTGATCAGCTCAGAGCTGCTGCACAACGTGAATTTCACCTTGGTGCCGGAAAACAAGTATGGCTCAAGGGAGCCGGGACCGGCTCAGGGCCGTGTGCGCGGCGGTTTCGTAAAATTTAGTCTGTACGGCGACGCCTGGTGTGAATATAGAATTTCAATCCCGAAGGATTTTCGCCTCCGGACGAATGGCAAATTCCCGTTGTTTCTCGACGCCTACTGCGAAGAGCACACCAATTCCAATCACCGTTTGAATTGTAAACTCACGAACCCTTAATAAAAGAATTCATCCAGCCGCCCACTTCCGTTGAGTGGGTCGGTCGGCTCAGGGATTTAACCGCGAGGTCGTACTTCGACTGGCCAATTGCGGCCACTCGCGAGTCCATGCGGCCTTTGGCAAAACCAGTGTTGAACTCGGGATGCCCCTGAAGCGACAGGATGTGATTGCCGATGGTGTACATTTGGTACGGGCAGAATGCATTCTCCGCCAGCAGTTCCGCTCCTGGCGGCAGTTTCACGACTTGATCCTGATGGCTGAACAGCAGCGACAGGTGTTTAAATTCGGGCCGCATCCAAGGTTTGGATTTTAACATTCGGAATTCATGCACCCCAACGCCCCAGCCGTTGTCCGACTTCGCCGTCTGGCCACCCAGGTAATGCGCGATCAATTGATGGCCGAAGCAGATGCCGATTAATTTCTTTTTCTGATCGTGAATTTGGCGGACGAACTCCCCGAGTTCCGTGATCCACAGATCTTTGTCATACGCCGCCTTGGGACTTCCGGTGATGATCCACGCCTCGCACTGATCGACCGACTCGGGTTTTTTGCCGAGTGCGACTTGAAACGTGGTCACCGCTTGGCCGGGTAACACCCGGCGCAGAAAATCCTCGCACATGGGCCCGTACTCAAGCTGATAAGGTGGAGCGTTTTCCTCGTCGCAATGATAAGCGTTCAGCAAACCAATCACTAGAACGCCTCTTGATACACCCGCCTCAGCTGATCTCGCCCGACGGGAATCATATTGGTAGCGTGGCAGGTGTCTTTAAAGGCTTTGTCGGCCAAAAGATCCAATTGGTTTTCTCTAACGCCGTGATTGCGCAGGCCGAATTGAATGCCGAGGGTTTTAAAAAATTCACCGCACGAACCGGACAATTTCTGTTGAGCGATCCCCGCTTCGGTAAACAGCATTTGTACGTGGGCGATGCGGCCTCGCTGTTCCTGATTCAGATCACTGCCTTCCAGAAACCCCACGCTCTTAGGCAGCATCAGCGCATTGCTCAATCCGTGATGGAGATGGCACTCAGAAGACAGCGGATGCGCGAGGGAATGAATCATGCCGAGGCCTTTTTGAAAAGCCGTGGCTCCCATGCTGGCCGCGAGCTGCATTTCACCCCGGGCCGTTAAATTTTTCCCGTCTTTCATGACGGCGGGGAGATTTTTTATCACCAAGCGCATGCCTTCAATCGCGATTCCATCCGCCATGGGATGAAAACCCGGCGCGAAATAGGCCTCAAGGCAGTGAGTGAAAGCATCGATACCCGTCGCCGCAGTGACTGGCCCGGGAAGACCCGTGGTCAAGCCCGGTTCCAGAACCGCGATTTTGGGCATCATGGTGGGATGGAAAAAAATCGTCTTGTCATTAGTCTTGCGCATGATGATTACACCGGCGCGGCCGACTTCACTGCCGGTGCCCGCCGTGGTGGGAATGGCGAACAGCGGCGGCAACGGATTGGTGATTTTCGCATCGCCACCTTTGGCGTCGTCGTACACCGCCAGAGGTTCACTGTGAGTTACGGCCAGCATAATCACTTTGGCGGCATCCATGGGGCTGCCGCCGCCCACGGCGATGACCGAATCGCATTTTTGCGCTTTGTACATCTCCGCGCCTTTTTCCACGTCGTCTTCAATGGGATTGGGATGAACATCGGCAAACACCGCGCATTTCACGCCGGCATCATTGAATACTTTTTTCACCTTCTCGACGATTCCCAGTTTGACCAGCGTTTGATCGGTCACCATCAGCGGATGCTTCAAGCCCAGGGCATGAACCCGCTTGGCCGCTTCCACTAAGGCGCCTTCGCCGTACAAAATTGTGGTGGGGTAATTGAATTGTTTCATAAGTCTCCCGGATTAAATGATTTCAAAATAGCGTTTCAATTGCCAATCGGTGATCGCCTTCTCGTACTCGCGAACTTCCCATTCGCGGGTGGAGATATAGTGCTCAATAAAGTCCTTGCCGAAAATTCCGCCCGCCACTTTGGAGGCTTTTAGATTCTCCACGGAACTGCGCAAATTGGTGGGAAATTGCACAGACTCGGGCAAGGATTCTTGTTCTTCATAAGCATTGCCGACTAGCGGCGGCCCCAGTTTTAATTTTTCCTCGATGCCGAGAAGACCCGCGCCCAGTATGGCGGCCGCGGCCAAATAGGGATTGGCATCAGCCGAGCCCACGCGGAATTCCACGCGCTGGGATTTTTCACTGCCCGGAATCACGCGCAAAGCGGTGGTGCGGTTTTCCACACCCCAGGTGCTGGCGGTCGGTGCCCAAAAGCCCTTCACCAGACGCGCATAGGAATTGATGGTGGGCGACGTCAGCGCGAGAAAAGATTTTAAATATTTCACCTGACCGGCCACGTAACTTTTCATGGTGTCGCTCATGCCGTTCGCATCGCCGGGAAGATGAAACACCGACTTTTTAGTTTTGGCATCGTACAACGATTGGTGAATGTGCCCACTCTGACCAGGATAATTCAAATTCCAACGCGCCATAAAGGTCGCCATCAATCCGCGCTTTTGGAAAAACACTTTGGTGAAAGTTTTAAATAGCGAAGCCCGGTCCACGGCCTCAAGCGCTTCACTATATTTCAGCGCCGCTTCCCACACCGCGGGTCCGGTTTCGCAGTGAAGGCCTTCCACCGGCATGCCTAGCGCCAGGCAATAATCCATCAGCTCATTAAAGAAATCTGAATGGGTGGAGCTGCGGATGACCGAGTAGCCAAACATTCCCGGCGTCAGCGGTTTAAGATTCATATAATTTTTTTCGCGGATCGAGTGCGGCGTTTCCTCAAACACGAAAAATTCGTACTCAAACGCCAGGTTCACGCCAAAGCCCATGCTGGCGGCCTTTTTCAGCACCCGCTTCATGACATTGCGTGGACATACGGGATGCTCGGATTGGCCGTCGGGCGCGACAAAGTCGGCGATAAAAAATGGGATTTTCTCGTCGGGCAAAAAACGTTCAGTACTCACATCGATTTTATAAAGCGCGTCGGGGTAAGCGGTGTGCCAGCCGGTGAACTTGGTGTTGTCATACAGGACGTCATTGACGTCCCAGCCGAACACGCAATCACAAAAGCCGCCGGCTGATTTTAAAATGGACTCGAATTTCTCCAGATCAATATATTTTCCGCGCAACACGCCGTCGATATCGGTGACCG
>JANMVK010000191.1:0-5072 GCA_031392725.1 Pseudobdellovibrionaceae bacterium | reverse complement strand
ACAGCAGCGATCCCTCACGTGAAATCGAAACGCTCAGCCAAGCCAACCTCCAGCGCTTGTTAACTTCACTCAATGAACGAATGCCCATCCATGACCCCGATTCCATCGCGCAAAAGCAAATCGCGGGATTGGTTGCGAAAGCCGACTTTGCCGCCCTGAGGCCCCTGCAGGGAGTCTCGGGCGACATGCAACTGCCGGCGGATGATTTTTACTCCCACTTGGTCGGCGGCAGCCGCACCGTGAGCTTTCAATGGGTGGGGACCGTGAAGTCAGCTTCTTTACAAAATTTTGCCGGCCACGTACCCAGGGATTCCGCCCGGGTTAGTCTCACCCTTGGGCGCACGACCGGTTTTGTGCTGCCGCAGTTCTCCTCAGCCGCCGGCATGATTCAGTTTTTTCAAGAGTGGGATCCAGACCTGATTGCGGATGTGGTCAAATACAACCGCTACAATTTGCCCGTCAGCGCTTGGAACGTTTCCGCTTTTTTAGAGTTTTTAAATCCCACGCGGCTTCAGGAGATTTTTCCTAGCCACGCCCTCTATCAACGGCTGTCCCCGCTCCGCCGCCAACTGCACAAATACCTGCTGACTGTGGATGATGCGCAAACCTTTTTCTCAGCACTCCTTTACCATTATTTAAGCCGCAGCGTGGATATCGGCGATCAGACGGTGGAACAGCTGCAAAATGAGTGGGACCGGATGGGCGGCGCGGCCCAGTTATTCAAAGACGCGCAGGCCTCCATCGGCTGGGAAGGCTCCAACCTGCACATTCCACTGAACGTTCCCGCGAGCCAATACCTCATTGTCCGCCAGGCTGAAACCGTGGTGCGCGCGCTCGCCGATCACAGTGACCGTATGCGCTTTCGCCGCTCTCAACGAATTGATTACAAGAGCATGCCCGACGCCCCTCTTAATCTGCGTTGACCCTGATGCAATTCCCCAATGATAATGGGCCATGGCACATGGTTCGGGCCCTCACCACCATCATCATCACCGCACTCCTGACGGAAGTGTCCGCAATTTAGGTTTAGCTTTTTGGTTGAATTTAATTTTTGCGATTATTGAATTGGCCGGCGGCTGGTTCACCCAGAGTCTCGCCATTATGTCCGACGCTCTTCATGATTTTGGCGATGCCATCAGCCTCGGCCTTGGGTATTTTCTGCAACGTAAATCGGCGACTGGTCCCTCAGAAAATTTCAGCTATGGCCTCCGGCGGCTGTCACTCCTGTCGGCGTTTATTTCGGGGACGGTGATTTCTGTTGGCGCGGTGTTTATCGCTGTTGAGGCGGTTCGGTCATTTAATTCCCCGCGCGAGCCTCACGGTTTGGGTATGATGGTGCTTGCGGTGTTCGGTATCGCCGTCAATGGCTTCGCCGCTTGGCGCCTGTCACAGGGCCAGACGCAGAACGAAAAAGTTATGAAGTGGCATATGATTGAAGACGTCTTGGGCTGGGTCGCCGTCCTGATTGGCAGCGTTTTTATTTATCTTTATCATTGGAATTGGCTCGATCCATTCCTCGCTTTAGGGATTTCATTATTTGTCTTGTATAATGTAGTGAAAGCCATGACTGAAACCATCAATTTATTTTTGCAGGCCAATCCCAATCCCGACGCGCTTCGCGACTTCCGCACGCAAGTGGAAGCTTTGCCGGAAATTTTTGAAACTCATGATGTGCATTTTTGGAGCCTGGACGGCGTCCGCCATATTCTATCACTGCATGCCGTGGTTCATGATCTGGGGACCTCCGAACAGGTGAAGGCTGCGATCCGCACTATTGCATTGGACCTGGGCGATTGCCACGTAACCGTTGAAGTGGAATCGACCGAGGAACACTGCCATGCGGATTGCGAGCACACCCACACATGATGCTGTTATTTTACCGGCTGCTCGCCGCTCCATTGATGACCATCGGCGTATTTATGATCGCGCCGTTTCATTCCAAAATCCGCGCGGTGCTGAAAGCCAAATTAAAAAAGCGCAAAGCCTTTGTACCCAACTACCCGCCGGTGTGGATCCATGCCTCCAGTGGTGAGTTTGAATACGCCAAACCCGTGATCCGTGAAATCAAAGCGCAAGATCCAAAAACTCCGGTGGTGGTGACTTATTCATCGGCCACTTATGTACAAGCCATTGAGAGTTTCCCGGGTGTCGACATGGCTTTGCCTTTGCCGCTCGATCTTCCCGGTCCGTGCGCCTCGTTTTTAAAAAAGATGAAACCCAAGTGCTTGCTGATTTCCCGCACCGATCTGTGGCCGGAGATGCTCCACCAGGCCAAGGCTTTTCATATTCCGGTGGTGCTGTTCGCCTACACTCAGCGCGAGCCTAAGCAAATGTCAGGACTCGCGCGTTGGCTCCGGCGTTGGCTGTTAGCCTGCATCAGTCAAATTCAGTGCGTGAGTGAGAGCGACGCCGAAAACGTGCGCGCTTTGGGAGTCAAAAAACCCGTCACCGTTCTAGGCGACACCCGCTACGATCAAGTGCAGTTTCGCCTGCAGAATCCAAAGCCTCTGCCCGAGCAATTAAAACCGGTGCTGCCGGGGCTGGTGGCGGGCTCGACCTGGCCGCAAGATGAAGACGTGTTGATTGAAGCTTTGGCGCCATTGCTTAAAGACAAAAAACTGCAGCTGTTAATTGTGCCGCATGAACCCACTCCCGCGCATGTGAAGGATTTGGAAAAACGGCTAGAGCAAGCGGGATTGGTAGGCAAAAAGTATTCAATGAAAGAACAATGGTCCGCCGCCCATGTGTTGATCGTGGATCAAGTGGGAGTGCTCGCGGAACTTTATCAGTGGGCCACCATGGCTTTTGTCGGCGGTTCGTTTAAGGGAAGTGTTCATTCGGTGATGGAACCGCTTGGCGCCGGATGTGTGGTGCTGGTGGGGCCGCACTTTAATAATAATCGCGAGGCGCTGGATTTTTGTAAGGTTCCCGCGGGCCCATTCATGGCCGTGCAGAGTTGCGCCGATGCGCAGAGTCTGGGCCGCACCGTGGGATTGCTGCTTGGACCGCACGAAGAGCGCAAACAACAAATCTTAGCGGCGTTCAATCAGCGGCTGGGAGCCAGCCGCCGTCTTTATGACACTCTATTTGGAACTAGCGGGGCCGCTGGAGTGCACCGCGGCGCTCCCGGCTTATCACTTCGAAATTAGTATCCGGATCTGTCTTGCTCATACGCCTTTCGAGCGGAAACTGCGTCATCTCCTCGTTTTCGTCCAAGACCGTATAGAAACCCGGGAACGAGGGCGTAATTTGCTTATACACTTTTAGCATCTGCTCCAGCGGCCAGCCGATATTGCGCAGCTTCTGGTCTCCCGGGAGCGCACCTTCGACAAAATTGCTAAAGCTCACGACTTCCTGGGCCCGCACCATTCTCAAAAACGAACCAAAGTCGCGTTGACCGCGCAGCGCGAGCAGCCATGGGTGATTATAAAGATCCGCTTGGTCGAGCATGTCACCTTCGGTAAAATGCTGAGTGAAGTAAAAATAATCTTCTTTCACGTAGCGCGGAGTGGTTTGATGTTTCCCTTCGCACACCAGCAGGCCGGCGTTCTGTCTCAACAGGGGGCCGTTCTTTTTGAAGAACTCAAAAAATCCATGGCCCGCGCTGTAGGTCATCCTCTCGACAAAATCCATGGAGAACTTCATGACCACACACTGCTCGTAATCGTCGAGCCGCACTTTAAAGCGCGAGATCTGCGCCACCAGATAAGTGGAATCGGAGACTGATGTGCCATCGGAGCTGCCGAAACTATGCGAGCCCCCGACTTTTACATTGATCGGTTTAAGAGCCTGTCCGATGCCCCTTCCGACCGCTCCAAACCAAGAGATCATATCAAGCGGCTCCACACCCCATGACCAGCTGTAACTGTCCGAGCGGCCGACGGAGAAACTCTGCCCTACGTTCAAATTCAACTGCAACCCGCCAAGGAAAATATACGAGTCGCCATCTTGACCGGTTTTAAACACGCGCAGTTTTTTATCCCAGGTGATGGGATTAGACATGGCCATGCAGCGGCTGACCATGTCGTTAAGAGCGGCGTCCCACTGCGGAAAGCGCGGCGGTTTGACGCCCTTTGCTTTCGCACTCTCCATCAAGTGCGAAGTCATCAGGGCGCATGAGGCATAGCGGGCGGCGCGATCACTCTTGCCGTCAAATAGGGCCGCGCGCAGTTCTTCGATCGTCCACGGCGCCTCCGTCTTAATGTCATCAGGCTGGCTGGTCCACAGCCGAGGAAGGCCGGAGATATTAATTCTCGCCGTGGTGAGGAACTTGTTCACCATCGTCAAACCGGTTTCCGCCGGAATCCAGCGTTCCTCGGTTTCACGCATGCAACTCACTAGATCACCATTGCAACGCTGAATACTCTCCGCGCTGATCTCGACATTTTTCGGCTTCTCATTGCCGAGCGAAAGGAAATCCAGCTTAAAGTTACTGGCGAATTGATAAACGGAGGCCACCGCGGGGCCGCTTTTCTCGTAAAGCAGACGGTCTTCTTTCTCCCGGCGGATCAAGTCGTCGAGATGGGAATAACAGAGATGGCGGAGCGAACCGAAATACTCGCTGAATTTATACAGATTGTTTTGCCGGTCGCGGCTGACCTTGCCGTCCGTGTCCATGAACATTTCCCGTTCCTTGGAGCGCAGATCGGCCTCGAGTTTATCGTCAAACTCAACTTTTTGGCCGCACTTGGCTTCATCCAAATTATCGGTGGCACGGACCGAATCCCGGTAGGCGTTGTTCAGAAAAATCACCGGACCGACAAAGGTCCGCTTCAGAAGCCCCGAGTTCACCTCGGCAAACGCATTGCAATCAATGTCGGAGCAAGACGGGAGTTTCAGTTCGGTGAAATCGTTGGTTTCTAATTTCTTTTTCAGGCTCTCGGGATTTTCCTGAGCGCCGGGCACTACCGGTTCATAACCGAGCAAGTTGCGGATGTAGGCTTTCTGTTCCGGGCTCATGTCCATTTGATCCCAATTGAGCTGGAAGGCGCCGGTGGCATTGAGCTGCTTATTAATATACTCAAACGCGCGGCGTGAGGCCTGCTTGCGGTTTTCCACCATCTCGCGGTCAA
>JANMVK010000137.1:0-1501 GCA_031392725.1 Pseudobdellovibrionaceae bacterium | reverse complement strand
TCAATCGCCTGATCCACGGTCAACTCGGGCTTCTTTATCAGGATCGCCAGCAACTGCTGGCCGATTTTCTTCTTACTTAAATCAACGGTTTTACCCTGAACGGTCACCGACCGCGTGCGCTGCGAGAATTCCACTTTGATCTCCGGACTCTGCAACGCCTGCTTGAGGCGGCTGTTCCACAGCACTTGGCTTTTGCTGTCGAGACTGCGGATGATCAATTGGATCTTGCGGTTCAATTCCTGTTTGCTCGCCGGATTGTTTTCCAAATTGGCTGTGAGACATAACAATCTTAAATAAGAAGCCCACGGGAGTTTCGGCGCTAGCTTGTTGAGCTCCTGGATCTTGTGTGAGGCTTCAAGTTGTCCTTGAACTGTTTGTCTCAAGAACTCCTCATAAGGATCAAACGTCTTGATTTGATTTACCAATTCCAAAACAGCATGCGGAATGGACAGATCTTGCGACAAACAGCCTTCAAGAAAATCAAACAGCAGTAAACGGCGGTCAATATCATCGACATCGTCTTTGAGACGCGTGAAGCGCTGCCAAGCGTGATCGGCGCCGATCAGCCGCAATTCAATCAGCATCAGGCTGTGTTCAAACTCAACACCCATATCTTGGGTGACCGTGTCGGTGGGCACACTGATCAGTTCGCGGTAAAGAGAACTCAGCTCTTCACTGGGTTCATAAAGCGCCTGCCACCGCGCTTTTTGCAATAGCACGCGCAAACGCTGGTGGGGGCCGTCGGATCTGAGCAAAGCGCGCTCGTAAAAAATCAGAGCGGGGGCGAGCTTGGCTTCTTCTTCGAGAAATTTTCCCAGCATCAATTCACATTCGATAAACGAACGCTGCGAGAGTTTTGATTCCTGCTCAACCAGCGTGCGCTCCAATTTATCCAGGCAATTGCGGAACGACAGCATGTCTTGCTGATGATAATAACAAACCGCCAAGTCGCGGAACAGGTTCACGTTGTCGCCGTATTGTTTTTGCGCGTTTTCAATGCGGAGACGGGCGGCGGAGAGATTGCCACGGCGAAAGTCGAGCAGCGCGAAGTAGTGCGAGGTCATGCGCTTCTCGGCGATGCTCTTGGGCTTCACCGTTCCCAAGGCCTTCTCGGCCTCAATCAATTGGCCGTTGAGCAGGAGGCGGTTGACCTGTTGCAGCTGCTCGAAGGCGCTCATTCAATGTTCCCTGTGCGGATGCGCACGCGCGGGCCGGAACTCAATCCCACATTGTATCCGCTAAGCAGCGGACGCTTCATAAACTCAAGCAGGGTCTCGCGACGGTTGCCCGTCAGCAAAATCGCGTTAAACACCGCCTGCTCTTCAAGCGGCCACAAATCCTTTTCCAGAAACTGCGCGACTTCGTTGAAGCGCTGAAAATCCTGGCCATTGGCGAAAAACACCTTTTTCATGTCGGCCAGCGGGTCGCCGCCGAACTGGGTCTTTAAAAATTCCACCGGCAAATGGTTCAGCACTTGCTGGGCCCGCTGCCAAGTGAACTC
>JANMVK010000070.1:0-3047 GCA_031392725.1 Pseudobdellovibrionaceae bacterium | reverse complement strand
CCATCAGACATCAAAATCAGATGCACTTCATTTTTTTCCGCGCGGGCCTTTTTGCGAAGAACTAAAAATGCCTGGTAGGGGTGACCATTTATTTTGACAAAACGGCGGGTGAAGCTGATGGCATCGGTCGGAACCAATTCAGGGGCCAGAATCGGAATGGCCTGAAAATCCTTGCGCGTGGATGACGTACTCCGCGTGAGCAGCGTCGGGGTTCCATGGGAAAAGAAAATATAGGACGAGTGAGTTTCGCCGGTGGACTCGGCTTGACCTTGATCGGCTTCATCCATGCCGTCATTTTCACGCTTCAACAAAAATTTTGATGTTTTGGGATCACGGTCGATTTGAACCTTGGCGATGACCGCGCCCTCCAACTCGTCCGCGGACAGAAATCTTAGCTCCCTGCGGCCCATAGTGATGGTCGAAATATTACCCGGCTCAGTGGAAACAAGGCGGAAAGTTCCGCTATTCGGATCAAACGACTGGCCGATATATTGCTCGGCATGCTCCAGCACGGTTTCCAACGGAAATTGGCTGAGATGCTCATTGCGGGTAGTGAAAGCCAGCTCGGGCACGCCCATGGCCATCTCTTCAACACTGGTTTTACCGCCGTCTTTGAGGCCGTCACGCAAATATTTTTGAAATCGGCTGATCTGATCAGCCCACACTTGTGCCGCAGGGCTATCGGTTAAACGGCCCAGTTGATTTTTAAATTTCGCGATAACCGAAGGCGCATACACCATCGCTTCTTCGCCTCCGCTATTGGGACTGCTGAGCAAACGCTCGAGCGCGGGCTCATCCATAAAGTCGTAACCAATCACCCAAGCCTTGCCGTCCACCACTTTAACCGGACTCTTATTACCTGAGCCGGCCTCAACCAAGAAACCAAAAGTCAGACCGGTTCCAAGCGGCGAATGAGATTTAACCGAGACTAAAAATAACGTCGCGCCATTGGGAACCTTAGTGGAATGAATGTAGGAGCCTTGAGCCACACGAATATCGTCGAGGCTAGTGATCAACGGGATCTCGACTTTGCCGCCATGAAGAATATCGTGCGCCACCCAGTCTGATTTCACGCCGCCGAGCTGCAAATAGCTTTTCGCGGTCCGCGGACCGGTGTTGTGATTGAGCAAAACCAGCCGGCCTTCGACCACGCTCAAGATGTCATGGGCGGAGTCTGAACCAGAGGAATGCGAAGCATAAGCCAGCACGCCCTTGTAGCCACGGCTTAAGCCCAGCACGTTTCCAAGCAAAAGCGCGTCGCTCTCGCCCGACATTTTTTTAATTCGGTAAATTCCGGGAGCGGCCGCTGTGTCGGCCTTGTCGCTAACGACGACCATTTCATAGATGTCGTTGCCGCCATGAGAGTAAGTGTACGAGGTATTGGCGCTCGCCGGCCATGCCAACGAGGCGCTTAATAATAGACTGATCCACACCTTACAAGTTTTCGCGAGCGACATTAAAACTACCCTTTCTCGACGTCCCCCCCGAAAAAGAATTAGCGACTACTAGCGACTACTGCGGCGCTTGATTTTTAGCTTCCTGCACCATGATCTTGGCTTTTCGCAACTGGTTCACCAAGGCCACAGCCTCCTCGAAGGAAGGCGAATCGTAGCCAAACGAAGCGAGCATCGGCTGCAACTCGGCATTGCGCTGTTGAGTCACAGGATCCTTCTCGCCGCCGCCTTTGAACAACTGATCCAGTGCCGCAATATTAGTCGCGGTCATGGCGTTGTGGTGAGCGAGGAACAAACGCACGGACTCCATCAATTGCGGATCACGGTAAGGCGAACCGCCTTTGCGGGTTCCGGGAATTTGGCGCAACAAGAAATTCGGCTGGAAGTCTTGATTGAACTTCTGGCGGTAAATCCCGCGCACTTCTTCCAAACGGGGAAAGTTAATTATCATGTGTTCACTGCTGTCTTCCGGCGTAACCATCGTGGCCTTGGGATCGCCGGCGAGCGCGATAAACTCCTGTTCGATTTCGTCGTAAAGGCGTTCGGCTTTGTTCATGTCGCCGCTGACGATGGATTCAACTTCCTGATCCATCTTCGGCAACAGAATCTCAAGCTTCACGCGTTGACGGATATTGAGCCACTGCGCGCGGATTTCGGTTTTGTCCGGTTTAAAGCTGTCGAGATTGTCGATCAGTTCTTTAAACGCCATATCCACGGTCAACGGAGTCACCACATTGCGGCCGCTGTTCTTGGCGAGCTCAAGGGCTTTCTTAAACCACGGCTCCAAATGGCGGGCCGAAATGCCCTGGGCGCCTTCCTTTAATAGGAAGCGAATGCGCGAAAGTTCCATTAGGTCGGCTTTTTCCGGACGGCGGTCGCCGAGATCGATCAGTACGCGTTCAATCGGATCAGCGAGCAAACCTGAATTCACTTTCACCAGATTCAACTCACCACCGAAGACGGCGATCTTTTGAATGTCCGTTACATAACGGGTGGCCGAAGCCAGCCACGACATATAATTGAGAGCGTATGGCGCGATCAGAATCGGCGTGCCTTCCATATCGTAGTAAAGCGCGAAGCGGCCATGAGCCGTTTCCGTTTTTCCCTGAGCATTGGTCGGCGGATAAACTTCAGGGTGAGAAAACTTAACCTTGTCTTTATCAGCCAGTTTACGCATCGAGAACTTATTCAGACCAATCTGGAACAGCATTACGGATTCAATTTGGTTTACGGCCAAGAGCGAACGCATGGGCGGCGCATCGGTCCGGTTGAGCAAGGCTTTAATCGCATTATCTTGTTGCGCGCGCTCAATGCTCTCATCATTTGAGTTCCACACGGGGACGATATCCAGCTGCACGGGTTTACCGTAGTCAGTGGCGGCGATGCGGTTCTGGAAAAGTTCGAGATAAATATTGAGGAGCTCAGGCGGATTGCGCAACATCTCGTCGTTCATGCCGAGATCTTCGTCTTCCTGTTGAAACACCTGGCCGTTGTAATCCACTCCGAACGGGCTCTCATAACCGTAGAACGCGGCACGAGCGACGTTAGGCGCGGCAAACAAAGCTTGATAGTTGGGATTATCAGTTTGCGCGC